>QNCW01000037.1 GCA_003645885.1 Candidatus Latescibacterota bacterium
CACCCTCGAGCCCCAGGAGGACATAGATGAGTTCTCCGCAAGGACCGGAGTCCCCGTGGTCCGCATAGAGGAGCTGAGGAGGGAGGTGAGCCCTATAAACGATCTGAAGGCTTTGATCAAACTTAGGTCCCTCATAGCCGAGGAGAGGCCGCAGATAGTTCACACCCATTCCTCAAAGGCGGGACTTTTGGGCAGGACAGCGGCCAGGCTCGCTGGATGTCCGGTGGTGGTCCACTCCCCTCACGGGCACGTCTTCTACGGTTACTTCGGGAGGCTTCGGACCTGGGGCGTGGTCTTGGCCGAAAGGTTCGCCGCTCGTATGACCGACAGGATATTCACCCTGACCGAACTGGGGAAGAGGGACCACCTGAGGTTCGGCGTGGGGAGCCCGGATAAGTTCGTGGTGGTCCCCTGCGGCATAGACCTCTCAAAGTTCTCCTCGCCGAAGAGGACCCGCAGGGAGGTGAGGGAGGAGTTCGGCTTCTCCTGTGAGGTCGTCGTGGGTTGGGTCGGAAGGCTCGTGCCCATAAAGGGATGCGAGTATTTTCTACATGCCCTCGAGATCGTCCTGAGGGAAAGGTCGGACGTAAGGGGGCTTGTGGTGGGCGACGGACCTTTGAGGAAGAAGTTGGAGGAGCTTTCCGAAAGGCTCGGGGTCTCGGGGAAGGTGGTCTTCTCGGGAGCGAGGGAGGACATCCCGGAGGTGATGCACGCCCTCGACCTCCTGGTGCTTACGTCCCTGAACGAAGGGCTCGGGAGGGTGCTTTTGGAGGCCATGGCCTGCGGGGTGCCGGTCGTGGCGAGCCACGTCGGAGGAGTGCCGGAGATCGTGATCCACGGGGAGACGGGGCTCCTGGTCCCCCCAGCCGACCCCCGAAGGACCGCCGAGGCCATCTTGGAGGTCCTGAACGACCCCCATAAGGCCGAACTTTTCTCCCGGAAGGGCAGGGAGAGAGCCAAGCTTTTCGACGTAAGGACGATGGTAAAGAGGACTGAGGAAGTTTACCTGGAGCTGTTGGGCGAGGATGTTGCAAATTTTTAGGATTTTTACTATCTTTCCTAAAGAGATGTTTAATTTTGCCGATAGGTACAAGGGATGCGCACAGAGGACATCCTGTTGCGATATCTTTCGGGCACCGTCCCGAGGGGTGGGGTAGAACGCCTCCTGAAGGATGGAGTAGATTGGGAACATATCTCGGACAGGGCCGAGGAGCAGGGGGTGGCAGGGTTGCTTTGGAGGAACTTAAAGGTCCTGGGGTGCGAGGGCGTGCCCCCTCGGGCCATGAGGAGGCTTAAGACCTCATATTTGTGGAACGTAATGAATTACGAGCTATACTCCAGGGATCTCGGCCCGGTACTGAGGGACTTCTGGGAAGGGGATATCCCCTTCGTCCTTCTGAGGGGGCCAGTGCTCGTGAGGCTCGTATACGGCGACCCCGGCCTCAGGGGGTTCACGGACGTGGACATCTGGACGAGGGAAGGTGACCTGGGGAAGGCCCAGGACATCCTGAGGGAAAACGGATTTTCGCCCTTGGACGGACATCCACTGCTCTTCCACAGGGGGGGCGTCTGGGTGGACCTGCATTCCGACCTCGTTGGCACCGGGAGGGTGCGCTCCAGGGGTTTCGGGGTAAAGCTCGACCATGATGCCGTATGGAACGATGCCAGGCCTTTGATGATGGAGGGGTATGAGGTCCTGTCCCTATCGGCCGTGGACAGGTTGCTCTTCCTATGTCTTCATGCTTTCAAACATTCGTTCTGGAGGCTGATCTGGACGGTGGACATAGCCGAGACCGTAAGGAAACACAGGATAGACTGGGACGCCCTCATCCGGAGGGCCCGGGACTTCGGGCTCGAAAGGCCCGTATATTACGGGCTCCTTTGCGCTAAGGAACTTCTCGGCGCCCCCGTCCCCGAGGAGGCGCTCTTGCTCCTATCTGTCCGCAGGGGATACGTCGAAAGGAAGCTCTCCGACCTGGCCATTTCGGGCCTGGGCACGGACGGGCTGAGCGAGGCGCTATATCTGTTCTCGATCCCCAAGGTTTCGCAGAAGTTGAGGTTCCTGTGGGAAGTGGTGTTCTTAAGGCCAGAGGTAAGGCCACAGGTGGACCCTAAAGGAGGACCCCTGTTCTACCCCAGGAGACTTTTCAGGGCTGGAAAGCTTGCCCTTGAGATGGCCAGGAGGGCGACCTGAACCCCTAAAGGAGGTGTCAGGGATGACGGACAGGAGACAGTTCATAAAGGCCGGGCTCGTGCTCGGAGCTGGGATAGTGCTCCTTCGGGGAGCGCCCGTCCTGGGACGGATCGGGAAGGACGTCCCAAGGAGCTTGCTTGACAGCTTCCCCAGGAGGAGCCCTTACCTTACATCGAGGCCAGATGGAGATGGGCTTGTGCTCGTGCCCTCGGGTCATGAAGAACCGGCCTACAGGCTGAACAAGGTCGCAAGTGCCATATGGGAACTCTGCAATGGACGCCACAGCCCGAGACAGATAGCCAAGGTGCTCACGGGGAGGTTCGAGGTCTCGGAGGACGATTGCCTGAAGGACGTGCTCGATTTCCTCTCCCTCATGCACAGGGAAGGCCTCATAAGCGTATAGGGGGATGGCATGGCCAAGGAGAAATATGTAAAGCCCGTCGTCGAGACCTTGTTCGGCCCTCCGGCTTACGGCCAGGAGGTCGTGCCATGCAAGCCTACTCGGCCGTGCAGGCCGTGCGTGCCTCCTTGTGGTCCCACTCCGTGCAGGCCATGGCCATGTAAACCTCGGCCTTGCAGGCCCGGGCCCTGCAAGCCCGGACCTTGCGTCGTGCCTTGTCCGGTTGTACTTCCGGAACCGAAATGAAGCGGGTGCGCCTGAGGGAGGGATGTTACCTAGTCAAGGGAGCCAAGAACTTTGCCCTCTATGACCTAAAGAAAGGGAAGGTCTACCAGGTAGGGGGGAGGGCAGAGGAGGTCCTGAGGCTCGCCTCCGAAGGCTCGAGCGCCGAGGAGATAGCTTCCAAGCTCGGGCTTAGGGAGGGCTTCATGAGGGCCCTCTGCGAGGGCGGGCTTATAACCTTGTCTTCCGAGGGAAATTTCGAGCCGTTCCCCGTGCCCGAGGCCGGACAGGAGAACTTGGAGTTCATGTGGCTCGAGCTGACCTCCCGCTGCAACCTCAGGTGCGTCCACTGTTACGCAGGGGCAGGACCCGACGGCGCCGACGACCTTCCCACCGAATACTGGAAGGGGGCATTGAAGGAGGCCTTCTGCTTGGGGTGCAGGCAGGTGCAGTTCACCGGAGGGGAGGCGACCCTGAGGGACGACCTCGAAGACCTGGTCGGGTTCGCAAGGGATCTGGGCTACGAATTCGTGGAAATATTCACGAACGCCACCCTCCTGGACGAGGAGAAGGTGGAATGGATGGCGGGTTTCGGCGTGAACCTGGCAATTTCGCTCTATTCCTACAGGCCCGATGTGCACGATGGCATAACCGGGAGCAAGGGGAGCTTCCACAGGACCGTGGAGGGAATAAAGCTCGCCCTGAAGAAGGGCCTTCCTCTCAGGATGGCCATAATAGTGATGAAGTGGAACCAGGAGGACCTGGAAGGGACCTTGAAGTTCCTGGAGGAGCTGGGAGTTGACCCTCGAGGGATAGGGGTGGACGTGGTAAGGCCCACTGGGAGGGGTAGGGACTCCGAACTTGTCCCGGACGGGTACCCGAGGAGCACATGTCCCGACTTCCGGCTCGGGAAAGTAAGCCGGAACAGGTGCTGGCCTGGAAAGATAGCCATAACGGGCCAGGGGGATGTCGTCCCGTGCATATTCGCCAGGGACCTCGTGGTCGGTAGGTACGAGGGGGGGAACCTTGCCGAGATCGTGCACGGGGAGGAACTCGGGAGGCTCTGGGGCATCACCCTGGACCAGGTGGAGGTGTGCAGGGACTGCGAGTACCGTTATGCGTGTTGGGACTGCAGGGCCATAGCTTATACCACGACGGGGAACCTCTACGCCAAGGACCCTAGGTGCACGTACGACCCCTACAGCGGCAGATGGCCGGACGCAGAAGGGAGGGAGCAGATGGGAAGGATTCCGGAGAGCCCCCTGGGCCGGGACGACCTCATCTTCCGGGAGATAGATGGGGAGGCGGTGATATTCGACCCAGAGACCGGCTCCATGCACTCGCTCACCAGGACGGCGGCCCTCATATGGAAGCTTTGCGACGGGGAGCACCGCATAGACGACATCGTAGAGGAGATATTGAGGAGGTTCGAGGCCCGGCCCGAGGAGGTGAGGGAGGATGTGGAGGGGACGGTCAGGAAGTTCCAGGCGCTGGGCTTGCTCAAAGCGGAGCCTCGGGATGAAAGGTCCGGTTGAATACGAGAGGATCTACGGCGTGTCGAACTTCCGCTTAGCCGTAAGGTCCAATTCCCGGAGGTTCTCGGAGGATTTCGGAAGGGTGTTCGGCCACATGGAGGCCGAAGGGGACGTGCACGTGGTCTATTCCGTGGTGGTCGGGAGGGGGAGGCACGCGTTGTACGGTGGAGATGAGGTCCTGTACGAGACCGGGGAATACGGGGAACTGGTACCGGCCTTGGAGCGCCTGGTGGAGGGGGAGATGGTCGAGGCCCTCTGGGACCGCCTGGTCTTCCACGCAGGGGCGGTGGCCAAGGACGGGATCGCTGTCGTCCTCCCGGCGGAGTCCGGCGGGGGGAAGACGAGCTTGGTGGCGGCCCTTTTGGAGCAGGGGTTCGAGTACCTCTCGGACGAATTCGCCTTTATAGACCCCGAATCTCTAAGGGTGTTGCCCTTTCCCAAGGGTCTGTGTTTCAAGGAGGGAGGGATAGAGCTCTTCCCCCATCTGAAGCCCAAGGGCCTATATGTGGAGTGGGATATGGGAGGAGAAATGGGTCGCCTTTGGTATCTGGACCCGTCGGATCTGGGCTCCGGCGTCTCCGGGGAGGCTAAGAAGGTGAGGTACATAATCTTTCCGGAGCGGGAGGGGAAGGGGGAGATCGTCGGAATATCGAAGGCTAAGGCGGTCTTGAAGCTAGCCCGGAACCTTTTGAACTTCGACTTCTTAGGCCGGGACGCCTTGGATGCGATGGTGGAGCTGGTGCGAGGGACCGAATGTCTCTGCCTCCGCACCGGAAGGCCTCAGGAGGGTGCCAGCCTTATAGGTAGCCTGGTGGAAGGATGAACATCCTCGCCATAGGAGCCCATCCGGACGACATAGAGTACGGATGCGGTGGGACGCTCCTGAAGTGCAGCAGAAGGGGACACGACATCTACCTATACGTGGCCACCGCCGGCGACTTCGGGGGGGACCCGAGCGTGAGGATGAAGGAGCAGGAGGCATCCGCCAAGAAGATAGGAGCACGCCATATCTTCTGGGGAGGTTACAAGGACACCCAGATACCCATGAGCCAGGACCTCATAGCCAGCTTAGAGGAGGTGGTCCGACAGGTGGAACCCGACTTCATATTCGTGCACTACCCAGACGACACCCACCAGGACCACAGAACCCTTGCGCAGGCTACCATAACCGCCACCAGGTACACCAGAAACTTCCTGTTCTACGAGGGGCTCACGACCCAGAACTTCAACCCCTCCGTATATGTGGACATAGAGGAGACGTTGGAGGATAAGTTCGAGCTTCTGAGGCTCCACCGCTCCCAGGTTACGAAGACGAACATCGCAGATATGACGGTGCTGGAGCTCGCCAAGTCCACAGCTAACTTCAGGGGCATCCAGGGCAGGGTGAAGTACGCTGAGGCCTTCTGTCCTTCCAGGCTTTTCATCATCATATAGGTGCAGGAGAAAGCCTCATGCCCATCTCGGAACGGAGGACGACTTTGATTATCTCATCGGGCGTGGCCCTGGTCCTGCTCGCCCCCCCGATCAGAGGGGCCATGCTCGGATGGGGGATGAGGTGGCTCTACCTCCTCCTTTTAGGCTTCTCCCTGGCGTTCCTGGCCACTTCCTTAGCCAAGAAGGTCGCATGGAAGTTGGAGGCGCTGGACATCCCCGGCGGCAGGAAGGTCCACGAAAGCCCTACGCCACTTTTAGGAGGAGCGGCGATATATGCGGCGTTCGCCGCCGTCGTCCTTCTCAACTTTGAATTCTCGTGGGAGCTTAAGGGGGTTGCAATAGGTGCGACCCTGATATTGCTCTTGGGGCTCGTGGACGACCTTCGCCCCCTCCCCGCATGGTTGAAGCTTACTGTACAGCTCTGCGCTGTCGGCATACTCATAAGGTTCGGGGTGGTGTTGAGCTTCCTTCCTGAGGGACCCTTAGGGACATTGGGGGAGTGGGTCCTCACGGCGATATGGGTGTTGGGGATAACGAACGCCATGAACTTCTTGGACGGCTTGGACGGCTTGGCGGCGGGCCTGGCAGCGATAAACGCCCTCTTCTTTACGGTGATGGCCCAGCAGACCGGCCAGCAGTACATGGGCTTCCTGTCCGTGGCCCTCCTGGGAAGCTGTCTGGGGTTCCTGCCCCATAACTTCAGGCTTAAGAAACCGGCCTCGATATTCTTAGGGGATGCGGGGAGCACTTTCTTAGGGTTCACCCTGGCCGGGATAGCCGTTATGGGACAGTGGGCCGAGGAAAGGTTCGTAAACATAGCCATACCTGTGCTGATACTCGGGGTTCCGATATTCGATGTAACCTTCACCACCGTCGTACGGGTCGGGACAGGGCAGGTGAGGAGCTTCGGAGGATGGCTGAGCTACACGGGGAGGGACCATTTCCATCACAGGCTCTTGGACATAGGCCTCGGAAGGAACTGGGCGGTCCTTACGATATACGTGATATCGGTCTGGCTCGGGCTTTCCGCCCTCGTGCTCAAAGGGGCCACGGACACGGACGCCCTGCTGGTCCTCATCCAAGCAGGGATCATCTTTTTCCTCATAGGCTACTTTATGCTCTTCGTCGAAAAGCGGTTCGTCCGGACGGAGGGGACCTTCCTGCCGGATGAGCCAGGGGAGCGTAAAAGGTTGGAGGAAATCTGCGATGCGGCCCGGCGATGATCGATGTATCGTCCTTGAGCCAGGAGTTTCGATATCCAGGGAGGTCCGACATGTACCTGGAATATTGGGGTTTAAAGGAGAAGCCCTTCGAGAACACCCCCGACCCGAGGTTCCTGTACTACTCCCGGGAGCATAGGGAGGCTATGCTCACACTCCAGTACGCCGTCGTGGAGAACAAAGGTGCCGCCATGCTAACGGGGGACTACGGATGCGGGAAGACGCTGCTCGTGCGGGCCCTGATAGAAGGACTGGACCCTGAGAGGTTCGAGGTGGGGCTGGTCGTGAACCCTCCCTCGGGGGAGGAGCTTCTGGAGGAGGTACTCTACCAGTTGGGCTTCGAGGGGAGGCCGAGCAGTAGGATGGAGGTAATGCGCAACATGGAGGAGCTCCTGTACAGGAACTTACAGGATGACAAGATCACAACGGTATTTATAGACGAGGCACAGTTGATCACCGACGAGATGACCTTCGAAGACATCCGACTACTGCTGAACTACCAGTTGAACGACAGGTTCCTGCTTACCGTAGTCCTGGTGGGACAGCCGGAGCTTAGACCCATGGTACAGAGGATACCGCAGCTCGAGCAGAGGATCGGGTTGAGGAGCCACTTAGGCCCGCTCGGACCCGAGGACACCAAGGGGCTCATACTCCATAGGTTAGCTGTGGCAGGCTGCGACAGGGAGATATTTTCCGAGGAGGCCATAGCCCTGATCCACCAACACACCGGCGGGATACCGAGGAAGATAGTCAACATCTGCGACTTCGCCCTGCTGATGGGCTTCATACGAAAGGTGGAACAGGTAGGAGCGGACCTGATAGAGGAACTTATAGAGAGGGAGAAATGATGCGCTCGAGGAACCTACCAAGGCATCCGGACGAGGGAACGACCGAGTCCCGGGAAGGAAAGCCCCGGGAGCGACACATAACTGTGCACATAAGAATATCGGTGCCCCCGGAAGTGCCGTTCGAGGTCACATCTGAGCCCGAACCCGAGGAAAGGAGGGCGTGGAGGGGGATACGGGCGAAGGACCTGATCCGAGCTCGAGGCAAAACTCGGGTCCCTTCGGTCGAAGCCGAGGTCCCCGAGAGGCCCCCGGAGGTGCCTCGGGAGGAACCCGAAAAGGCGGGACCTCCTCCGGTTACGAAGAAGCTTCCGTCCATCACGGCCGGTCCCGACGAAGCTTCGGCCGAGCGGACCTTGAAGGAGGCCGTCGAGTACCTGAGGGACTTCCTCAGGAAGGCATCGAGCGGAAGGCTCCCCGACCCGAAGGTCCTGGTCCCCCTGGCCGAGAACTTGGTCCGGGCATCCCGCAACAGGAACCTTCTGCTTGCAAGCGTGACGCAGAAGTCAGAAGGGGACCCCTTGGAACGTCTGGCCGAGCACATGGTGGACGTGGCGGTCCTGGCGATCTCGACGTCTGTGGAACTGGACTACGACCAGGACTCCCTCCTTTCGCTCGCCTTAGCTGCCCTCCTGCACGATGTAGGTTGGATCAAGCTTCCCCTGGAACTTTTCATGAAGGAGGACCTTTCGAAGGAGGAGCTCGACACCGTCAGGAAACACCCCCTTTTGGGATACGAGCTTGTAGCTTCCTTCGAGGAGAGGTTCCCCCAGCTGGCGAAGGTCGTGCTGCAGGAGCACGAGAGGGACGACGGGAGCGGATATCCTCACGGCCTAAAGGGAAGGGACATCCACGACTTCGCCAAGCTCGTCGGAATTTGCGATACATACGATACCCTGATCCACGTAGATGGCCTCCATCCGTACAGGGCCCTTCAACGGCTGCTTTCCGTGCGGGACAAGCAGTTTCCTTCTAAGCTCATAAAAGCTCTGCTTCAGGTGCTCTCGGTCTTCCCCTTAGGAAGCTTGGTCCGTTTGAACACCGGCGAGGTGGCCAGGGTGGTGGACGTGAGCAGGACGCATCCCACAAGACCCGTGGTGGAGATATTGTTCGACCAGCAGGGGGAAAGGGTGAGCCAGAGGAGGGTCGACCTGGCGGAGGAGCCCGTAGTTTACATAGCCGACCCGGCCTTCGAACCCCCTTGACAAGACGAGGGAAGTGTAGTATATTTAGTAAAAGAGCGGGAGTAGCTCAGTCGGTAGAGCATCAGCTTCCCAAGCTGGGGGTCGCGGGTTCGATTCCCGTCTCCCGCTCCACAGGTGCGGGCTGGCTCGCACCTTATAATTTATCGAGGAGGGGATGAGGTGTACGCCGTAGTGAGGATAGGAGGCATGCAGTACAGGGTGGCCCCGCAGGAAAGGTTAAAGGTCCCAAGGCTGCGGGCCGAGGAGGGCCAGACCTTGGAGTTCAAGGATGTCCTCCTGGTGGAGGCGGACGGGGAAGTCCTCGTGGGGACGCCCACGGTGCGCTCGGCCTCGGTGAGGGCGAAGGTGTTGGGGCACGGGAAGGGCGAGAAGGTTATAGTCTTCAAGATGAAACGAAGGAAGAAGTACCGCAGGAAGCGGGGACATCGTCAACCGTATACCGAGGTCCTCGTCGAGGATATAAAGCTCGAGGAGGTGGAGGGAGATGGCACATAAGAAGGGGGTAGGAAGCTCGAGGAACGGAAGGGACAGCCGTAGCAAGAGGTTGGGGGTAAAACGCTCGGACGGCCAGTGGGTCAGGGCTGGGCACATAATAGTCCGCCAGAGGGGGACGCACTTCCACCCAGGAAGGAACGTCGGAAGGGGTGGGGACGATACCCTGTTCGCCCTCGTGGACGGGAGGGTGGCGTTCGAGAGGGTGGGGAAGAGGAAGTACGTGAGCGTCTATGCGGATTAAGAGGGCTTCTCCTATCTTAGGTATTCCCTCACCTTTCCGAGGACTATCTTAGGGATGTCCTCCTGCCTCTCCACGGGGTAGATGCTTATGTGCCCGCTCTCCTCGGTCCTCTCCTTGAACTCCTGCACGTGCCTGTTCTCCCCTATGTGGACCACCGTGACCCGGCTGCGCACGCCCTTGAGGTAGTCCACCACCTTCCTGAGGTTCGTTATCTGCATATCCGTTATCAGGAATATGTCCGGGTCGTCCGTCCTCAAAGATTCCAATGCCCTAAGATCCAATGCCGTGCCGCCGCCGAAGTACCTGCATATGGTCCTGTATATTGCTCCCCTTTCGGAGCTGAAGGGCAGGACCTCCATACCTCCCCTCAGAGCGTCGCTGAAGTTGTAGACCGCAACTTGGGCGCCGTTCCTGAGGTACGCATCCGCCGCGCAGGCAGCTCCCAAGACCGCATAGGAAAGCCTCTTCCTGGGGTCGGTCATGCTCCCCGAGGAATCTATGACCACTATGCAGTCCGGCGTCCCCTCCGAGCTCCCGAAGACCTCCCCCTCCCTCCTCTCCCATATCTGGGACACCCCCGGGAGAAGCTTGCCGAAGCTTGTCCATATGTCCAAATCTTTTATAGGCTTCCCCACCTCCCACGGGGAGTGGGAGTAGGGGTAGAGCGAACCGCTCTTCTCCATGGGGACCTTCTGTACGGGGAGGGCGTAGCCTTCTGCAAGCTTCATGTAGAACAGGACATCCACATCCACAGGATTCCCCCTTCCCCTCCCCATCCCTCCGGCTGCCAGGAGTTCCTCGCCGAGGTCCTGTACTATCTCCCTGAAGGAGTCCAGACCTTGCGATGCGAGCATCCTGAGGCCCTGGCCTATCTCCTCGGAAGAGAAATCGGATGGGCCGTGCTCCCCCATGGGATTTTCCTCGTCCTCGGCCTCCTCGAGGAGGGGTTTTATGGCCCTTGCGAAGCGCCTTACGTTCTCCTCCCACTTCTTCCTGTCCAGGTAAGGGATCCTCGAAAGCCTCCTTACCACATCCCCATGTCCGGAAGCTCCGAGGTCCATCCCCCATATCTCCTGATAAAGCGACACCAAGGTCTCCTCCACCTCCCCCCTCTCCATGTGGCGGTAGAGCTGGGGGAGCTTCGTGTCCCCCCTCCGGACACAATATGTATCGGCCACCACATCGGTGAAGTACCCCACAGCCCTGCGGGCCATCTTAGGGTCCCTGAGGACCTTCTTGGCCTGAGCGTAGAGCTTGAGGTAGGTGGAAAAGTCCCAAGGGCAGCAGGTGTGGTGGGCGACGCCGTGGTCCATCAGGGCCTCCACCACCTCCTCCTCCGGAAGCCTACCGGCCATCCTCTCGCAGAACGATATGTCCATCCGCATCCTCTTGCTCTTTATCTCCATAGCCACCTTCCCAGCTCCCTCCACCAGCTCCGGAAGGGGAAGTTCAGGGAAGAGGTGCTTCCTCCTCACGGACGACCATATCCTGAGGAAGCTCTCCTGGGAAAGCATCATATCCTCCGAGGCCTCGTTATAGGGGGGTAGACCTGGCGGCCCCTCTCGAATATCCTGCCGAACCCGACCTGTCCTATGCTCGCTATCGTCCCCTCGACCCTTATCTCCCCCCCCATCATCCACTCCCCCGTCCTGTGGCCGGCGTCCCCTTCCACGAGTATCCTGCCCGCCTTCATGCCCGCACCTGTGGCGTTCCCCACCTTCCCCCGAACTATGAGCTCCCCGCCCTCCAAGCCTATCCCTGCGAAGTCCCCGAGGTCCCCCTCAACTATGAGCCTCTTGCCTTTGGGGAGCCTGTAACCTAAAAGATGTATCCTCCCCTCCATGTCCCCTATCCTGAGCACGACCTCTTCGTCCTTCACGTTGTTGCAGAGGGCGGAGAGGTAGAGACCTCCGGGACCAGCTATCCTATAAGGGGCCTTGCGAATACGGTCAAGTTCGAAGCAGAACTCCTCTATGTCCTCAACGTCGTAATCTATCCCCCTGGTCCACTCCTCGGCCAGGGCGTAAGCCCTCATTATGGTGTTCTCCCTCGCGAGCCATACCAGCTCCTTAACCTCCTCGTCCAAGAGGTGTTGATACCCCTCCATGAGCTTGTTCACGACCATGGCCTTTGAGGCCACTATGTCGTCCAACGGGAGCGCCCTCTTCCTGTACTTGTACTCCTTGAACGCCTCAAAGGGGTTAATCACGGAGCCTCCTTCCGAGGTCCCTCCTGATCTCCAGATAGATGGGATGGTCTCCCAAGGCCGGTTCCAACTCCTCACCCTCCATTATCCTAAACGCTAAGGCTAAGGCGTTCTTTATCTCCTCCTTCTGCTCGCTGTACCTCCTGAAGACCTCCGCCACGGCCTTCTTGGCCAGGTATATGGGTAGTGGGTCCTCACGGAGTTCTTTCTCCCTCTTGGAGGAATACGACTCCTTCCACCTCACCCTGTGGGCCATGGCGTAGGGGAAAACGGTGCGCACATGTTCCAGATCCACCCTCTCGTCCCCCAAGAACCAAGCCAGGGCCTTGGAGTACCTCTGAAGGGAGGCGGGAAGCCTGTTGGAGGCACAGTTCTGGATGTTGTGGCAGAGGTATCCAGTATAGTGGCAGCCCTCGTCACACCTTTCGTCCGACCTCTTCTGGCCGTACTGGTAACAGAAGGAGAGTTCCGCAAGCATCGTCCTCGAGAAGGCCTCAGCGTCCATGTCGAAGGGAATCCCCGCCACCTGGGAACGCATCTCCTCCCTCTCCCTCCTGTCCGGAGTCTCGACCCCCAGTTCCTCCTTCAGGTATTCACCGTACCTATCGCAGAGGGACTCTATCTCTGGAAGCTTCTCAGGGTAAGGTCTCTTGTCCGCCAGGACCTTCTGAAGCTCCCTCTCGCATTCGGGGTTCCTTAGGACCCTGTCCTTGTCCTCCCGATAGCCTATAAAAAAGGAAAGGTTCGGCCCGGGATGCTTGGATTCTACCATGACGTCGAAGCGGTCCAGAAGCGGCGCCACTATGGTGTTCGTGCCTCGGTCCTGGTAGTTGGCGGTGGCGAAGAGGCAGAACTCCTCGTTTATGAGTATCTCGTTGAGGTACTCCCAGTTCCCCCTGTCAACACCGTCCAATATCATGCTCTGTTTGGTCTCGGGAAGCCTGTTTATCTCGTCGACTATCTTCACGGGGAGCTGGACGAAGTTGGACCAGACCACGGATTCTATCCCTTGGTTGAGCTTGCCCAGATCGGGCCTGCCTACTATCTTCTCCTCGGTCTGCTCGGGATGCCCTGCGACCTCGCTCCCCCATATGAGCCCCAAGGGGATACGGTAGAAGAGGGAGGAGACGTACTCTGCGGAGGTGGTCTTGCCGAGGCCCGGCTCACCGACTATCAGCTCCTTTCCCTGGACCAGGCAGGTCAGAAGGCCGAAGAGGAGGGCGGAGTTGTACCTCTCACCCTTGACCTCTACATCCGGCCGGTTGAAGTAGAGGTGGTTTCCTATGAAGTTATATATTTCCTTGAACTTCCTTCTTCCGTCCTCGGCCGACATACCTTCCTCCTAGAGGCTCCTCCAAGATAACATGAGGGCGACCGAAAGTCAAGTGTATAATAAATCTAATATTTTAGGAAGGTTCTGCTGAACTTGATTTCGCTTCGGGAGGAGGTTAACTTTGAGGTTGCCGGACAAGGAGGTCGTATGGAAGCCTTGGAAGCCATACTCACAAGGAGGTCCTGCAGGAGCTTTACGGGGGAGCCCTTAAGGGAGGAGGACGTAAGGAAGCTCCTGGAAGCTATGAGGTGGGCGCCCTCGGCTGGCAACTGCCAGCCTTGGAAGTTCTACGTGGTGAGGGACCCAGAGGTCAAGAAGGGGCTCGCAAGGGCCGCCTTAGGCCAGGG
>QNCW01000038.1 GCA_003645885.1 Candidatus Latescibacterota bacterium
CCAAAGCTGCTTCATACGTCCTCCCCTGGTCGGTCATCTCACCACCCCGACCTTGGTGGCCATCCTCCTGCCGCCGACCTCGACGACGCAAAGGTACACCCCGTTTGCCACGGGCCTTCCTTCCGCATTTTTGCCCTCCCACCTGACCGTGGCCTCCTCCCCTCGTAACTCCCTGCTCCAGACGAGCTCCCCGGACGGAGAGAAGAGCTTGAGGGTGGCTTTCCTTTTTCCATAGAGGGGGAAGGAGAACACAGCCCCGTCCTCCCCTACGGGGTTGGGGGAGCATACGAGGCAAGGTGGTGGTGAGCACCTCCTTCCGAGGCCGAGCAAGATCTCGTCCCATTCCGGGAGGGAGATGTAGGTAGTGTAGGGTACGTAGAACGGGCACCATACATCGAGCTTGTACCTTCCCCTGGGTATTTCCCTGAACAGGAACCATCCCTGGGGGCTCGTGGTGGTCTCCATAGTTTCTTCCCCCACCTTCAACCTCAAAACCGCCCCCTGAACCGGCCTTCCCTGGTCGTCCACCACACGGCCGTACAGCGTACCTTCGGCTTTTAAGGCCGAAGGCCCGTACGGGACCCCCCAGCCCACGTCGCAGTCCGGGGATAGTGCCCTGTGTGCTGACCTTATGAGGGCCTCCCTCACCTGGGTCGGGCTCCAGTGGGGATGTGCCTGGAGGATCAGGGCCGAAAGGCCTGCGATGAGGGGGGTCGCCATGGAGGTTCCGGAGACCCTCCTGTAGGTCGGTCCGGCTGGATCCGTCCAAGCGGCCAACACTTCCACTCCTAAAGCCGCAAGGTCGGGCTTGATCCTGCCGTCGGAGGTGGGGCCCCGGGAGCTGAAAGGGGCGACCTCCAGGTCCTCGTCCACCGCTCCCACGGTTATGACGCTGTCCCCGTCCCCAGGACAGATGAGCGTCCCCTCGTTCCCTGCGGCGGTCACCACCAAGATTCCCCTCCTTGCGGCCTCGTCCGCTGCCCGTGTTATCCTGGGGGTGTCGCCGTCCAGGTCGTCCGGGCTATATCCTGTGCCGTCGTCCCATCTGGAGTACCCCAAGGAACTCGAGATGATGTCCGCCCCCAAGGAATCTGCCCATTCGGCCGCCGCTATCCATGCGTCCTCCTCCAATGGCCATTCCCATGAGGTGTTCTCCGTCCTGGCCAATATAAATTCCGCGCCGTACGCCGGTCCTATGAGCTTCCCCTCTTCGTGCCCTCCGAGCACGGAGAGGGCCGCAAGCCCGTGGTCGTTCCCCCGAAAGGTTGGCGATGCGTCCAAGGTGTCGTCGGCAAGCTCTCTTACGAAGTCCCTGAAGGCTATAATCTTTAACCCCCGAACCGCAGGATGTGAGGTATCGAACCCTGCGTCGAAGACCGCTATCCTGACCCCAAGTCCCGTAAGGCCCATATCGTGAAGTTCCGGTACGCCCAACATATCGAGCTGAAGGAACGAGGGACCGTAGAGGGCCCGTCCCGGAGGGAACTTTGGGAGGGGGGGAGGCCTCGAGGGCATAGGCTCCGTCCTCCTGAACCTCGCCACGGGGCTTAATTCCAGCACGAACGGGAGGGATGCTATCTCCTCGAGCTGCTCCCTGGTGGCCCTCACGCTCACGGAGTGCAGCCACTCGGAGCGAACCCTCACCCTCGCCCCGGTTTTGGCTATCTCCTCCACCCAAGCGTCCGGCACCTTTCCCTCGCCCGTAAGATCGACCCATGCGAGGACCCTGCCTTCGGGGGGCAACTCGGACAGTATCCCCTCGAGCCGGGGAGATATCTCCCCGGCCCGGGGCGAAAGCGAAACCAGGACGAACATAAGGAGGTTCATCACGGGTACATCACCTGATCATGGCCACCTTCCCCGTCTCAAGCTCCAGGAGCGCCCCCTTCCACTCGAGCCCCGCTCCGAACCCGATCAACTTTCCCCCTGCCCCCACCACCCTGTGGCAAGGCACGACCAGTGGGAACGGGTTCCTTGCGAGGGCGGCACCTACGGCCCTTGCGGCCTTCGGAGCACCTATCGTCCTCGCCACCTGCCCGTACGTCGTTACATTTCCGTAAGGGATGTTCCTTGCCGCCCTCCAGACCCTCCTCCTGAACTCTGTGTGTCCCTCGTCCGCTATGGGAAGCTCCGTGAGGTCCACCCCCTCCCCCCGGAAGTACCCCAGGAAAAGCTCGGCGTAGGGAAATCCGTGGTCCTCCTCCAGACGGACCCCGTCCCCCGAGGCGAAGGGGCCGAGCTTAACTTCAAGTATCCTCTCCCCCTCCCAGAGGACCTCCACACGGCCGAAGGGCGTACGTAGGACGAACCTGCACTCAGCTCGCATCCTCCCCCCTCAGGTGCTCCAGGACCTTGCGGGCGAGCTTCGGGCCTATCCCCGGGACCTCCTGGAGCTCCTCCGGGGAGGCCTCCCTTATACTCCTCACGGAGCCGAAACGCTTGAGGAGGGCCTCCTTCTTGACCTTCCCGAGGCCGGGTATGCCGTCGAGCTCGGAAGTGAGTACCCGCTTGGCCCTCAGCTTCCTGTGGAACTCCACAGCGAACCTGTGCGCCTCGTCCCTTATCTGCTGGAGGAGCCTGAGGGAGGCCGAGCCCTTGGGGATGTTTTGGGGATCGGGGATTCCGGGGAGGTACACCTCCTCCAACCTCTTGGCCAGGCCCACCACCGGTTGGTCCTCTATGCCTAACTCCCTCAGAGCCTCCAAGGCGCTCGAAAGCTGCCCTTTACCTCCGTCCACAAGCAGCAGGTCGGGAAGCTCCCTTCCCTCCTCCAAGAGCCTCCTGAACCTCCTCGAGACCACCTCCTTCATCATTGCGAAGTCGTCCTGGCCTTCCACCGTCTTTATCCTGTACCTCCGATACTCCGACTTCCTCGGCCTTCCGTCCACGAAGCACACCAGGGAACCCACGGCGTCCGAGCCCTGGGTTGTGGATATGTCCACGGCCTCTATGCGCCTGGGGGGCCTTTCTAAGTGCAGGTCCCTCTGGAGTGCCCTGACGCTGTAGGGGGCCTCCTCCCTGAGCCTCTCCCTCTTGAACCTCCTCTCTACGAGGAGCCATTCCGCGTTCTTGGCCGCCATCTCCACCAGCCTCACCTTGTCCCCCCTCTGGGGGACCTTGAGGACGACCCTCCCTCCCCTCTTCTCGGAGAGCCATTCTGTAAGCTCCTCCTCGTCCTCGGGGGGGCAGGGGAGGTGGACCTCGGGCGGGACCTCCAGGGCGTCCAAGTAGAACTGCCTAAGGAACGCCGACATTACCTCCTCCGGGGGCTTCCCCATGACGCCGCCTATGAAGTAATGCTTCCTGTCCAGCACCTTCCCCTCCCTGACCTCCAGGACCACGCCGCAAGCTTCCTCGTCGTCCCGGAAGACCCCCACAGCGTCCCAGTCGGCAGGCGTGGGGGAGGCCACCTTCTGGCGGGAGAGGGTCCTCCTGAGGTCTTCGAGCCTGTCCCTGAGCTCGGCCGCCCTTTCGTAGTCCAGGTTCCTCGCCGCCTCCCACATCCAATCTTCCAAGATCCTTTCCACCTGGCTACCCCTCCCCTTGAGGAAGAGCTCTACCTGCCTTACCACCTTGTCGTAATCCTCCGGATCTACGTCGCCTCTGCAGGGTCCGAGGCACCTTTTTATCTGGTAGTTGAGGCAGGGACGTTCCGGAGGCCTCTCGGGAAGCCTGTGGTTGCAGTTCCTGAGGGGGAAGAGCCTGCGCACGAGCTCCAAGGTCCTCTTCATGGCCTTGACGTCGGTGTAGGGCCCGAAGTACCTCGCTCCGTCCTTCTCGAGCCTCCTGGTCACCAGTAGCCTCGGGAACGGCTCCCGGGTAAGTTTGAGGTAGGGGTACTTCTTGTCGTCCTTCAGTGTTATGTTATATTTAGGCTTGAGCTCCTTTATGAGGTGGGCCTCGAGTACGAGGGCCTCCCTCTCGGAGTCGGTGATTATGTAGTCGAAGTCCCTTATCTGGCGCACGAGGGCCTCGAACTGGGGCCTGCCGTCCCCAGAGCCCACGAAGTAGGAGCGGACCCTGTTGTGCAGGTCCTTGGCCTTCCCCACATATATCACCCTGCCCTCCCCGTCCTTCATCCTGTATACTCCTGGCCTGTGGGGAAGGGCTTGGAGCTTTGCGATGAGTTCTTCCCGTCCCTTCGTGGACTTACCTCGGACCATCGCTTTGCACTTACATGTGGGACTTGGCCGAACGCCCCACAAGCTTCCTCACCATCCGAGCACGCCCCTTGCCCGTTCCGCCCTCCTGAGCCCATGCCCTATGATACTCTTCAGGGTCATTTTTGTCAAGTCATAGATCCTCTCTCTTGACAATCTCGGTCTGAAGTTTTATCTTTTGAACGGACCGGGTGCCGAAGTGGCGGAACTGGTAGACGCGCTGGCCTCAGGAGTCAGTGGAGCTCGTCTCCGTGGGGGTTCGAGTCCCCCCTTCGGCACCAATTTCTTTTACCCAAAATGGCCCGGCTTTCATGCCGGGCTTCCTCGGCCGCTCGGACCTTCCAAGGGAGGCTCCTCGCCGAGGAGAGGCTAAGGGAGCTTCCGGGACAGTGACCTGGCCACCTCGACGGGAACCTTCCCCTCCCCCAGGACCCTCACGAAGAACCTCCCCTTCCTGAACGAGGCCCATCCCTCCGCCCAGCTCCCTTCTTCCCCAAGCTCCAACCTTCTCCCGCCAGAACCGTACGTCCCGAATATGCACTTTGCCCCCTCCGGACCTCCCATGTCGTACACCTCGACCGAGACGGTCCCCCTGGGCCCCTCGTACTCCCGGACCTCGAGCCTCCTGAACCCACACCTCAGGAAGACCTCCGCACCTCCGTCTATGTAGGAGAAAAGTTCCTTCCCCGAGAAGCTTTCCGACCGGACCACGTGCCATCCCCTCCCGGGGCTCCATCCCCCGAGGAGGCGAGGTCCGGAGCATCCGAGCACGAGCAGGAATAGGATGGAGCGGAACATCAAACCCTGCCGAGTATGAAGTCCATCGCCTTTGAGGTGTTGTATATCAAAGCCTCGGGGTGATGGCCGTAGGGCGGGAGCATCTCGGCGGTTAAGTATCCGTCGTATCCGACCTCCCTGAGGGCTGCCACGACCTCTGGCCAGTTCACATCCCCCTCCAGGAGGTCCACGAACCCGCTCAGGTCGCCCACCGACCTCCTGAAGTCCTTTATGTGCACCCTCTTTATCCTCTTCCCAAGTATCCTTATCCAGTGCTCCGGGTACCCCGTCAGGAGCACGTTCCCGACGTCGAAGTACGATGCCACGTACGGGCTTCCGACCTTATCTATGAAGTCCCTCATCTCCAACGGACTCAGGAGGAACTTGTTCCACACGTTCTCCACGCATACCGTAACCCCGAGCCTCTCCCCCTCCCTCCCGAGCTCCCTTATCGCCTCTAAGGCCCTATCGTAGGCCAGGTCGTAGGGTACCACCTCGAAGTCCGGGATGAAGTCCACGCCCACGGCTCCCGGGACCACAAGTATAGCGTCCACCCCGAGCCAGCTTGCGGCCTGAAGCATCCTCTTGCCCACTTCCATCCCCTTCCTCCTCACCTCCGGGTCCCCGCTCGTGAGGGAGTACTTCCAGAAGAGGCCCGTGGCCAGGCTCGATATCTCTATCCCCACCTCGTCGGCGGTCCTGCGGACCTCCCTCACCTGCTCCTCGGTCGAGGAAGGGGTTATCTCCCCCTCCTCGTCCATGGCCACCTCTATAGCCTGGAACCCGGCGTCCTTCGCAAGCTCCATCTTTTCCCTGAGCAACCCCCCCGCAAAGGACCAGACGCTTATGCTCTTCTTCATCCTTCCTCCTTTTTGGACGGTCCGGAACCCGTGTCACCTCCGGCATATAGAGCAGGTCCAGGAGAAAGCCGCCTCTTCAGGGCCCTCCTCTCCTGCATGAGCTTTATCAACTTCTCGTTGAACTCCTCCACCGGGTGTATCCCGTGGACCTTGAGGAGGTAGTTCAAAGCTATGACCTCCGCTATGACCGTGATGTTCTTGCCCGGATATATGGGGACCGTAACCGACGGTATCTCAACGTCCAATATCGTGGTATAGTTCTCGCTGAGGCCTATGCGCTCGTAGTCGTCCACCTCGTTCCATTCCACGAGCCTCACCTCGACTTCTACCCTCTTCTGGTCCCTCACCGCCTGTATGCCGAACATCCTCTGGACGTCGACTATCCCCACCCCCCTTATCTCCATGTAATGCCGCACCGCCTCCTTCCCCATCCCGACCAATATTCCTCTAGCCCTGCGGACTATCCTAACCACATCGTCCGCCACGAGCCTGTGCCCTCTCTCTATCAGATCTAAGGCCACCTCGCTCTTACCTATCCCGCTCTTCCCGACGAACAGTAACCCGACCCCGTACACGTCCACCAAGGAACCGTGGACTGTGGTCCAGGGGGAGAAATGATCCTCTAAGTAGTAGCTGAAGAGGTGGACGAACTTCGTCGTTGCGAAGCGGGTGACCAGGAGGGGGATATCGTTAGAATTCGAGAGTTCCACCATTTCGGGGAAGGGGTCGGCGTTGTTCGTGAGCACGACGCAGGGGAGGTCGAACTGATATATCGTCTCCAGTGCTATGCGCCTCTTCTTCTTAGATAAACGACCGAGGTAGAACATCTCGGTGTTCCCCAGCACCTGGACCCTGTCGAAGGTATAAAGGTCCACGAACCCTGCCAGGGCGAGGCCGGGGCGGTGAACCTCGCCGTTGTGGAGCATCCTTCCCAGGCCCTCCGCCCCCGCCTTAAGCTCCAAGGCCAACTTCTCCCCGTATTCCTCTAAGAGCTGAGCTACCGTGATCCCTTCGCCGTAGTTCATCATCTCCCCTTCAGGCGACCTTCCAGACGCTTCAGCTGGGCCTCCACCTTCTCGAACGCCCCGTCCAAGGAGAGGTACATGTCGTGGGACTCGTGGGCGGCCTTCAGGATGTGGCCGTTAACGTTGAGGAGTACCTCAGCTGTCTTGCGGTGTTTCTCCACATCCATCACGACCTGACACTCTATGATCCTATCGTCGAACCGCTCGAGCTTACGTGCCCACTTATCCGCCAGCCTCCTAAGGGGTTCGGAAAGCTGGAAGTGCCTCGCCGTGAGTTCTAAGCGCATATCCTCCTCCCTTAAAATGTTTTCCCCAGAACGTGTCCGAGCAGGACCGCACCGCAGTAGCGTGGGACGATGCCTACGGCCACGGCCAGGAGGAACCTACCCAAGGGCATGCGGAAGGTTCCAGCCAGCCAAGAGGTCTCCCTCAGGGGCACGGGGGAGATGGCGGCCAGGGCTACTCCCAACGTCCCGTACTTGCGGAAGAGGTCCTCGGCCCTTTCGACGTACCTCTCCTTCAGCCTGAAGATGCGCAATATCTTCCTTCCGAGGTACATCCCCAGGGCGTATCCTCCCGCCGAACCCGCCAGCGTCCCCGCTACCGCCACCGGCAGGGCGACGTACGGGTCCATGCCCAGAGGAGGGCCTGCGGCCAAGAACAGGTCCGGCGCCATGGGCTGGTAGACAGCCACGCTGAGCCCCAAGCCCAGGATGCCCCAATATCCGTACCTCTCGACGCCGAGCTGGGCGAGGTCACGCAGGGCTTCCAAGGAGATCATAACACATCCCCTCTGCCGAGCCTCAGCACCTCCTCCCCGTACAGGGCGTCCATTCGAGGGCCGTAAGCGTCCTCTTGCGACCTTTCGTTTGCGCCTCCCTTTCGGAATATATACAATATCGGAACCGTCCGCAACCTGATTTTTTTCCTTGACAAAAGGGGCCAAATATCATACCATTACCTCGAAGGAGGGACCAACGTACGGAGCTACCAGGGTCAATGGAGGTGCGGAGATGGTGGATCGGGAGCAGGTCCTGGGGAGATCTCTTAAGTAGGAGGGCCTATGGGCGTCAAGTTCAGGTTGGACGTAGGGGGCTCCAGGAAGGGCGCGCATATAAAGGTCGTGGGGGTGGGGGGCGCCGGAGGGAACGCCATAAACAGGATGATTGAGGAGGGCCTGGAGAAGGTCGAGTTCATAGCCGTCAACACCGACCTCCAGGCCCTGGAGGTGTGCAGGGCCCCCATCAAGGTCCAGATAGGGGCCAACGTCACCAGGGGACTCGGGGCCGGGGCCATACCCGAACTCGGCAGGAAGGCCATGGAGGAGGACAGGTCCCAGGTCTCGGAATACTTGGCCGGTGCGGATATGGTCTTCATAACCGCTGGCATGGGAGGGGGGACAGGTACGGGGGCCTCACCGATCATAGCCGAGATAGCCAAGGAGGCAGGGGCCCTGACGGTGGGCGTCGTCACGAAGCCCTTCCTCTTCGAGGGAAGGAAGAGGATGCAGAACGCAGAGGAGGGTATAAGGGAGCTCAGGGGCAAGGTGGATACCCTTATAGTCATCCCAAACCAGAGGCTCCTATCCATAGTCTCGGAGAAGACGACCCTCAAAGAAGCCTTCAGGATGGCGGACGAGGTGCTCTTCCAGGCCACGAGGGGTATCTCCGACCTCATCATGGTCCCCGGCCTTATAAATTTGGACTTCAACGACGTGCGGACGGTCATGGAGAACGGGGGTGACGCCCTGATAGGCATGGGCTCCGCCCAGGGTGAGGGGAGGGCGGTGGAGGCTGCCCGGGCCGCCATATCCTGCCCGCTTCTAGAGGACATGAGCATATTCGGGGCCAAGGGAGTGCTCGTGAACATCTCGGGAGGTGAGGACCTCACCCTCACCGAGGCGAGCGAGGCCATGGAGCTCATCTACCAGGAGGCTGGGGAGGACGCTAACGTGATATTCGGGGTGGTGTTGGACGACGAGAGGTTCGGCGATACTGTCTCTGTCACGGTGATAGCCACGGGCTTCGACCACTCCGCCGGGAGGAGGAAGGTGGAACTTCCCAAGGACCAGGAGGAGGCCGAAGTTCCGGCCTACATGAGGAGGGAGAAGTCGAAGGATACCAAGGTCCCTGAGGAGGACCTGGAGTTCCCTACGTTCCTAAGGAGGAGGTTCAGGAGGGCATGAGGGGAAGGCTCCTGCTCCGGGAGGAGGGTGGCAGAGGCGTAGCTCTGGGAACTTCGAGGCCCTCCGTGGCTTTGGTATATCCCAACACGTACGAGGTGGGGATGGCCAACTTCGGGTTCCAGCAGGTATTCCGCCTCCTCAACGAGCTTGGACTCAGGACCGAAAGGGCCTTCTACGAAGGAGGCCCTGTGACCTCCCTTGAGTCGGGCCTCCCCGTGGCGTCGTTCGACATGGTCGCCTTCTCCCTTCCCTTCGAGGGCGACCTGCCCAACCTCGTCTCAGCCCTCAGGGAAAGCGGGATAGAACCGCTATCGTCCCTCAGGGACCGTCCCTTGGTGATGGTCGGAGGCATGTGCGCCCTCATGAACCCCTGCCCAATCTCCCCCTTCGCCGACATAGTGGTCGTGGGCGAGGCCGAGGCCGTCCTTCCCGCCCTCGTCCCAGTCCTCAGGGAGATGTGGTGGAGGCCGAAGGAGAAGCTGCTCGAGGCAGCTTCCCATGTGAGGGGGGTATACGTCCCTGGGATGTCCTCCGGGGTGGAGAGGGTTTGGGCGAACCTCGACGACTTTGAACCCGTCTCCCCGATAGTCCCGCAGGACGGTGCCTTCGGAAGGATGGTGCTGGCCGAGGTCGGGAGGGGATGCGGGAGGGGGTGCAGGTTCTGCGCTGCCGGGTTCGTCTACAGGCCCGTCAGGACGAGGTCCGCAGGGGAGATCTTGGACGCCCTGGACGGGTATCCCACCCCTACGAAGAGGGTGGGGCTTGTGGGGGCGGCTGTGTCGGACCATCCAGAGCTCGAGGAGATCTGCCGAAAGCTCGTGGAGAGGGGATGGAAGCTCGCCACATCGTCCTTCAGGGCGGACATGGCGTCGTCCGGCCTGGTGGAGGCTTTGGTGCGGGGAGGGGTCAGGACCCTCACCCTGGCCCCCGAGGCCGGGACGGAGAGGCTGAGGAGGGTCATAAGGAAGGGCCTCTCCGAGGAGGACCTCCTGAGGGCCTCGCGCACGGCGGGGAGGAAGGGGATAAAGAGGCTGAAGCTTTACGCTATGATAGGGCTTCCTTCCGAAGGGGAGGAAGATGTCAGGGCCCTCGCCGAACTCGTGAGGGAGATGGCCCTGGAGTTCAGGTCGGAGGGTGGGAGGGAGGTCGGCCTCACGGTCCAACCCTTCGTGCCCAAACCAGCCACCCCCTTCCAGTGGGCCCCCATGGCCGACGAGAGGACGCTGAAGGGGAGGGTGCGGATTTTAAAGGAGCATCTAAGCGGGGTGTCCATCGGCAGGGTTGAGGTCAGGGGGGCGTTGCTTCAGGGCCTCGTATCCCTCGGCGACAGGAGGGTCGGCATGGCGGTCTATCACCACGTCGTGGAAGGGTTGAGCTGGAGGGAGGCGTGGAGGAAGGTCGGATGGGACCCGGCTTCGCTCCACAGGGAGAGGGAGGACCCGCTGCCCTGGGACTTCATAAGGCATACCACCGACGGGGACTTCCTGAGGAAGGAATGGGAGGAAAGCCTTATAGGAGGAAGAGATGATGGCTGACACGGCGATAAGGGTCAACCTGGGGGGCGGGGAGTACAGGGACTCCGAGGGGAACGTATGGCATGCGGATAAGGCGTACACCCCCGGCTCCTGGGGATGTACGAACCTCCCAGGGACCGATGTCCTGACCACCGCCGACCCCATCCTGGGCACCCGTGACCCCGAGCTCTTCCGGAGCGTCAGGATGGGGGAGGAGATGGTATATCGCTTCGACCTGCCGGACGGAGAGTACGAGGTTAGGATCCTCTTCGCCGAGATATACTGGGAGACGGGCTCCGCTGAGCAGCAGGACGTGTACATCCAGGGGAAGCGGGTGCTCAGGGCCTTCAACATCTTCGACGAAGCAGGACACGATACAGCCTTAGTGAAGACCTTCAGGACGAAGGTGGCGGACGGGAAGCTCGAGATAAGGTTCGTGGGCCGTTCGCTTCCGATGCATTCCGGAGCACGGGCCTGTGCCATCGAGATACTGCCGATAAGCTGAACGAAAGGGGGAAGCCGTGGGAAGGGCTCGAGCTACCAACGTGCTCCTTATCTCGTTCGACACCCTGAGGCAGGACCACCTCAGCTGCTACGGCCATCCGAAGCCCTTATCTCCGAACTTGGACGAGCTCGCAGCGGGCGGTGTGCTGTTCGAAGATGCCGTGGTCAACTGCGGCTGGACGCTGCCGCAGCACATTACTATGATAACGGGGACTCATCCCCTCAAGCACGGGCTCATCTACCTCAAAAGGCCCCGCACCCTGAGGAAGTCCATAAGGACCCTTGCGGAGCTTTTCAGGGATAGGGGATACCTCTGCTTCGGCTTCGCCAACGCGAACGGATACGGCGGCGGATGGGAATACGGATTCTGGAGGGGGATGCATCACTACACCACCGTCTTCCCCTACAACAACATGATGGAACTACTTCCTGAGGCCATCTCCTGGGCCTTCCGTATGGCCGGTTCCAAGCCGTTCTTCATGTACATCCACACCAACGACACCCACGAACCCTTCGCGGCAAGCGAACCCTTCGGCTCCAAATGGGGTAAGGAGTACATCAACCGATACGAGGGGGAGGTGAGCTATGTAGACCATTACTTCGGGATGGTCCTGAAGGAGCTTGAGAGGAGGGGACTGTGGGAGGATACCCTCGTGGTGGCCACCTCGGACCACGGCAGCGAGTTTCTGGAGCACGGCTTCCACGAGAAGAAGCTGAACCTCTACGAGGAGATCTCCAGAGTTCCTCTCATCTTCCGCCTTCCGGGGGTATTGCCCGAAGGGAAGAGGATCGTAGGGCTGTGCGAGACCATGGACATCGCCCCGACGATCTTGGATATTTGCTCCATCCCCGTTCCGGAGTGGATGGACGGCAGGAGCCTCCTTCCCAGGATGCTCGGGGATGAACCCGCAAGGCCGTCGGAGTATATTGTAGCCCACACTTTGCACGAGACGATATATCTTTACGAACATTTCTCCATAAGGGACGAGCGTTACAAGCTCATAAGGACGGTGCCTCTTTCCAAGCGTCCCGAGAGGTTGCCCGGGGAGATAGGAAGGAGGTTCGCAAGGCTGGCCTCGGTCGCCGAGCTTCGGGACGGGGCGTGGTGGGAGCTCTACGACCTCGAGGAGGACCCCAAGGAGACGAGGAACGTAGTGAGCTCCAGGCCAGACGTGGCCTCCAGGCTCGAACGAGCGCTGTACAGGTACATAGAAACCTTCGGATATACGCCCCGGTAAGGAGGGATGGAACCCCGCCCGTGGACTAGTGGAGAGGGCTTTGAAGCCGGACCTTCCTTAAGGGCGGGGAACTTTACGGGCCTAAACATACGGGAGGAAAGATGAGGGAGAAGGTCAAGGTGCTCCTTTCCCATTGGACCGAACATAACGCAGAACATGCGAGAGAATTCCTCAAATGGGCGGAGAGGGTCCCCGAGATAGCCGAGGAGCTAAAGAGGGCCGCACAGCATATGGAGGAAGCCAGCAGGACGCTGGAGGTGGCGCTGAGGAAGTTGACGCAGGAGGAGATATGAGGGAAAGGTTGGAGGAAGCGTTAAGGAAAGGTAAGGCGGATTACGTTGAGATCAGGATCGAAGAGGTCGAGGCCACGGCGGTGGCCTTCAAGGGGAAGGAGATAGATACCCTGTCGGCTTCGAAGGTCAGGGGCGGCATAGCGAGGGCCGTGGTCAGGGGTGGATGGGGTATGGCGGTCTTCAACGACCTTAAGGAGCTCTCCGACGCTGTGAGGCGAGCCTGCGAGCTGGCCGGGCTCGTCGGAAGGGAGGAGACCAGGCTCGCCGAAGTGGAACCCGTCCAGGAGGTGGCGGGGGCCGAGCTTAGAGGCAGGGACTTCAGGGGGGTGCTTTTGGACGAGAAGGTCAGGACCACCAAGGAGTACAACGACATAATGCTCAGGCACCACCCCAAGATCGAGTCCACCGAGACCAGGTACCGGGACTCATTCAGGAGGGTCTGGTACGTAAATTCTGAGGGGACCTACATAGAGGACGAGAGGCCCGATATAAGCATGTACATGACGGCGATAGCGAGGGACGGGGACAACGTTCAGAAGGTGACAGAAAGGGCCATCTCCCACGGCGGGTTCGAGACCGTGGAGGGGCTTCAGGAAAGGGCGGAGAGGGCCGCAAGGAGGGCGGTGGAACTTCTTTCGGCCCCTCCGGTCCGCGGTGGCGTGTACACCGTCGTCCTGGACCCACGCCTCGCCGGTGTATTCGCACACGAGGCCTTCGGACACCTGAGCGAGGCTGACTTCGTGTACGAGAACCCGAGGCTCAAGGAGCTGTTGGTCTTAGGGAGGAGGTTCGGGGTCGAGGATGTGACGATAGTCGACGACGGGACCATACCAGGGCTCTACGGGACCATAAAGTACGACGACGAGGGGGTCCCGGCTAAGAAGACCTACCTCCTCAAGGAGGGGGTCCTGGTGGGTAGGCTCCACAACAGGGAGACGTCCGCAAAGATGGGGGAGCCCCTCACGGGGAACGCAAGGGCTCAAGGGTATTCCAGCGAGCCCA
>QNCW01000039.1 GCA_003645885.1 Candidatus Latescibacterota bacterium
CCTCGAGCTCAAGGGCATAATAAACTGCATGGGCATGGCCACGGAATGTGCCTATCGTTGGTCAGGGCCGAGCGTCTCCAGGATAAGCCACGACTATGCACCCGGCGACGAGGATAAGGCCAAAAGGCAGATAATAGATCTGGTCTACAACGCCCTCTGGTTCTCCCAGCTCGCATATCCCGACTACGATATGTTCCAGTCACACGACCCATGTGCTTTGGCCCATGCCATTTCCAGGGCCATAAGCGGTGGGCCGATATATCTCACAGATAACCTCGAAAAGAGCGACACAGATCTCATAAAGAGGCTCTGCCTCGAAGACGGGCGGATATTGAGGCCGGACGAGCCTGCGCTTCCCACACGGGACTGCCTCTTCCGGGACCCTTATAGGGAGCCCTTCCCCCTTAAAGCCTTCACGAAGGTAGGCAGCATAGGTCTTGTAATGGCCGTGAACGTGAACAGGGAAGGCGTAGAGGAGGAGGTGGAAGTGGGGCCGGAAGATGCGCATCTGGACCCGGGGAAGGAGTATGTGGTCTACCAGTATTTAGAGGGCAAGCTGGAAAATATCCGTGGGGACGGTGCGGTCCGCAGGAGGCTCGGGGAGCTGGAGTGTGAGCTTTTCATCGTATCGCCGGTGGAGGAAGGCTTCGCCCTCATAGGACTGGTGGACAAGTTCATCGCTCCTAAGGGGGTAGTTTCTGTGGAGAGGAAAGCCGACGGGATAGCCCTCCGATTGGAGGAGGAGGGGACTTTGCTCGTTTATTCGGAGGCCGAGGATGTGGAGGTTTCGGTCGATGGGGAAGGATGCGAAAGGACGGAAAAGATAGCCGGGCCAAACACCTATACCTTCGAAGATCGCAAGTTAGTTATCTCAGCCGGCGGCAGAGAGGTCGAGTTACGAGTTCGTTAGCTCACAGGGAAGGTCACCTGTAAAGGAGGGAGGTTGCTATGCGTATCCTCTTCCTGGACTTGGATACCCTAAGGGCGGACCACTTAGGTTGCTACGGGTACCATCGGAACACCTCTCCCAACATAGACAAAATCGCCGAGCAAGGTGTGCGCTTCACCAACTACTATTGCTCGGATGCGCCTTGCCTGCCCTCCCGCACGGCGCTGATGACGGGTCGCTTCGGCATCCATACCGGCGTCGTCGGGCACGGAGGGACGGCTGCCAACCTCAGGCTTGAGGGAAGACCCAGGGAATTCCGAGACAAGCTGGCCAGCGAAAGCCTCCCTGCTTTCCTGCGCTCGGTCGGCTTCAGGACCGTCACCATAAGCCCCTTCGCGGAGCGACACGGCGCATGGCATTTCTATGCTGGGTTTTCCGAGATGTACAACACGGGCAAGTGCGGGATGGAATCCGCGGAGGACATCACGCCCACCGTCCTGAGATGGATCGAAATGAACGCCAAGCAGGATGATTGGTTCCTCCACGTCAATTACTGGGACCCCCACACTCCTTACCGTGCTCCTATGGATTTCGGGAACCCCTTCGAGGGGGAGCCTCTGCCCGGGTGGCTCACCGAGGAGGTGCTGGAGGAGCACCGCGGCATGGTCGGACCGCACACCGCAAGGGATCTCGGCATGTATACGGACGAGGTGGATCCCAGATACCCCAGGTATCTCGGCGAGATTAAAGATATGGAGGACCTCCGGAAGCTCATAGACGGCTACGATTGCGGAATACGCTACATGGACGAGCATATAGGCCGGATCTTCGCTGCGCTCGAGGAGCAAGGTGTCCTGGAGGACACGGCGATCATCATCTCCAGCGATCACGGCGAGAATATGGGGGAGCTGGGGATCTACGCGGAACATGCCACCGCCGACCATCCCACTTGCCGCATCCCGATGATCATAAGGTGGCCCGGAGGCAAGGAGGGACATGTGGACGAGGGGCTACATTACAACTTAGATCTGGGTCCGACCCTCGCCGAGCTCCTCGGGAGAGAGCCCATGCCGAGCTGGGATGGAGAAAGCTATGCTCAGGCGATAACCGGTGGTAGACCCTGCGGAAGGGACTTTCTGGTCATCAGCCAATGTGCGCACGTGTGCCAGCGCAGCGTCCGCTTCGGCCCCTGGCTCTACATACGCACGTACCACGACGGGTATCACCTGTTCCCAGAGGAGATGCTGTTCGACCTCGAAGAGGACCCTTACGAACAGCACAACTTGGCCGACTCCAAGCCGGACGTATGCAAAGAGGCGGTGTACCTGCTCAACCGGTGGCACGACGATATGATGAAGTCCATGCCCTACGACGTGGACCCGCTCTGGACCGTCATCAAAGAAGGGGGGCCGTACCACGCCAGGGGACATCTTCGTGCATACTGCGAGCGGCTGGAGCGGACCGGGCGAGGCTGGGCGATCCCGGAACTGAAGCGCCGGCATCCTCAGGAATTCGAATAGAGGAAGGCATGCGACTGTGTTTATAAGGGACTCCACTAACCCTGGAGGCAAACTCATGGTCAGAATTAAAGAGATCAGGAAGATCTACTCCGACGGAAGGCACAACGCCTTCACAGATATGGAGTATTGGAAGGGACATTACTATGTCACCTTCCGCAACGCCGGAGGCCATGCCCGTCCGGGTGACTACGGCGATATACTTGTGATCCGCTCCGGTGATCTGAAGAGGTGGGAAGTTTGTGCGCGGCTCAGTACCAGCGACGATCACGACGACCGCGACCCCGCTCTGTTAGATCTGGGCGATGAGCTCGGCGTGTTCTTCGGCTCGTCCTTCCCTGAGGAGCCCGGGGGGCTTCTCTACACAGAAGGGAGCGAAAGGAGAATCCGATCCTATGCCGCTTTCACCTCGGACGGCGCCGATTGGTCATCCCCCCAGCCCGTGTACGAACCCGACTTCTGGCTGTGGCAGGTAGAGCGCTTCGGGGAAGTATCCTACGGAACGGCCTACAACAGGGAAGGGAGGCTCAGACTGGTTCACTCGACCGACGGCCGCAACTGGGAGACCGTATCTGAGATACCTCCCGATAGGTTCAAGTCCACCGAAGCAGGGCTCTGGGTCACAGAGGACGGGAAGATGCGCCTTGTTATCCGGGTGCGGGAAAGCTCCGGCATGGCCCTCCTCGCCTGGGGTGAGCCGCCGTACAAGAGGTGGGGCTTGAAAGAACTCAATTACACCGTCCATTCCCCTGTGATACGGCCCGTGGGCGATGAACTTTGGGTTGCAGGAAGGGCGTTCGGCAGACAACTTCCCTCCTCAATGGTTCCTCCCGAGCCTCCGAAGGAGAAGATCGAGGCACTGGCCCGCCTCGATGAGCGCCTTGCCAGGCCTCAGGAGTGGCATGTGGTCCTGTGGCGGCTGGTAGGGGATAGCCTCGAGCCCATCCTCGTTCTGCCCAGCAGGGGGGACAATGCTTATCCTGGGATGGTGGTGGAAGAGGGTCGTGTCCTTATGAGTTACTATTCCCAGCACGATGTGGACAACGGGCCGAAGCCCAAACCCGGTGAATGTCCCAGTGAGATTTACTTGGCGGAGATCGAGTTATGCTGAGGAGAGCTATGGAATCGGAGCTTTTACCCTACTTTCTTTTCGAGCTGTCGTTGCTTAGTTATTCAAACACCAAGTCGCCGAAGAAGGAAGTGTCCTTGGACTCCCTTATGCCAGGGGTCCAGGCTATCCAGCCCTTCGGCCCCTCGCCGTCGTTGTCGTTGACCACCACGTTGAAGCCGCATATCCTACCCTCCTCGGGCCTGAAGGGCTTCAACTGGCTCCAGGGGATGGACACCTCGTAGATGTGCAGGCCCTCCTCGGGAAGGACCTCTATGAAAAGCGGAACGTCCACCTCCTCCCCCCTTATCCTGCCCTCCTCCACGGAGAGCCTGAAGGCTTCGGGACCCTTCGGCGTCAGGGCGAAGGCGTATTCGTAGTCCCCCTCGTCCAGCTCGGAGCTGTCGTCGTTCGAAGTATCGAAGGATATCTGCACCGAATCCCCCTGCCAACTGTCCGCGCCGGAGAACTCCTGGCAGAAGCGGTCGTCCTTAACCTTCGCCGCAAGATAAAGGTGATCCTCGTCCCATGCGAGGAATATTTCGGCGCTCAAGTCCGAAGGTCCCTTCCAGGGGCCTACCACCTGCTCCCTCCTGTCCAAGCGCAGAGGTTCAAGGCCCTCCCATTTATCCAAGTTCCCGTCTATCGTGATCCTCCCCTCCACCCTCCTGCAGATGAACCTCCTCCTCAGCCTCATCCCGCTCCTCCCCGTGACTATGGGCTCGCCTCCCTCCTTCCAACTGAACGTGGCCTCGTACCACGGGAGGGGGTAGGAAAGCTTCGCCCTTCGGTCGGCCTCCACCCTGAAGCGCACTTCCACCTCGGCCCGTGGCCCGATGGAATACTTCGTCCTTTCGGGGGAGATGCGCCATCCGTCGGGAAGGTACCATTCCATCCTCCCGAAGACCTGAGACCTCAAGGGATTGCGGATAGTTATACTGATCTCCTCGGAGAACGGGACCTCCTTGGAGGGAGCGACGAAGGCAGGTCCGAAGCTCCTCTTTCGGATCAGATCAAGTTCCCTCCAACCTGGAAGCGTCCCTCCCTCCTCCGACGATATCCCCTCGGGCCTTATCACCGCCAGATGGAAATCCTTCCCCCTCACGGTCACCCTGACCCAATGGTAGAAGGTGCCCTCGTCCCCGATGTTGCCCATGGGGACCGAACCTCCTCCTCCGGTGACGATATATTTCACCCCGTCCTTTACTATGGGAGGCTTGTACTTGTGGCTGTGTCCGGCGAAGACGAGCTTCACCTTATGCTCGGCCAAGAGGGGGTGTACCTTTCCGTTCCATCCCTTCCCTTCGGACTCCCACAGGGGCCTGTGGACGAAGACGAAGACGTGCTCGGCGTCCGAGCTTGCCCTCAGATCTTCCCTCAGCCAGTCCATCTGCCCTTCTGAGATATCGGCCCCTTCGTCCTCCGAATTCAGGACGACGAAGTGGGAGTTCTTGTAGTCGAAAGAATAGTAAAGAGGACCGAACCTCTCCCTGAATACCCTCTCCCCACCCCTGCACTGGACGTCGTGGTTACCTACCACCAAGTAGTAGGGCATCTCGAGGGTCTTCGCCACCCTTTCAAATTCGTCCCAGGCCTCCTCAAGGAGGTCCTCGTGGGTGTCCCCCTTGACGAAGTCCCCGAGGATGACCACGAAGTCCGGCACAAGGAGGTTGATGGACCTCACGATCTGCCTGAAGGGCTCGGGCTCCACAAGGGAGACCTGGGACTTGCAGTCGCCCAACACTGCGAAGGAGAAGGTATCGTCCACCGTACGGTACCTCACAGTTTCAAAGGTAGTCCTTCCCTCCCCACGGATACAACATGGAACCGGCGGGCCTGAGCGCCTCCCCCAACAGCTCCGGCAAGATCGACCTCAGGGGCGCCCGAGGGCCGATGAACTTGAAGGCTTCTGCGTACTTAAAGCCGCTCTGCATGCCCCTGTACCTGGCCTGAACTTTCTTCTGCTCCACGAGCGGCTCCTCGCCCAACGCCTTGAACTTCCTGAAGGAGGAGAACACTTCCTCGATCTCCTCTGCGATGTCCACGTAGAAGTCCGGCTCGAAGTCCGTAGTCTGGGCGATGCCAGCCTCGTAGGCATAGACCTCCTTGAGGTTCAGCTTGATGGGTTCTCCACCTGCGAAGAGGTTCACCTGGGTCAGTGCCTCAAGGGACGCCCTTGCGGTCCTGACGTGGTCGTGATGATGGTCCTTGACCCATTGGATCAGCACGACCTCAGGGTTCACTTCCTTCACCACCTTGGCGATGTCGGAGACGGCCTGGAGGTCGTTTTCGGGAAAACGTTTGTCCGGATATCTCAGGATGACCTTGCGGGCGCCTAAGACCCCTGCTGCCTCTTCGGCCTGCCTTAGGAAGGCCCTTTCCTTCTCCCTGTCCCCTCCGAATATGGTGACGTCGTAACCCCTCCCGACGGTGTTGAGGAATACGACCTCCCAGCCGAGCTTGGCGAACTTCCTGCTGATCCCACCGGCTCCGTATTCGCACTCGTCCAAGTGCGCCCCTATGACCAAAAGGGCCGACATCTCACCTCCAACTTCGTCGAAGGACCTACCTCACCCTTTCAGCAAACGGTGAGATGTCCGGGTCAGCCTTTTCCCATTAAGTACAGATCGCAATCTCCCTCATTTGCTTACTCCTAACTTTGCCTGCTCTTGTGGTCAATATCCCCTCCCTACAAATATAGCTTCTCTACCTTATCGGCGTCAAGAAAAAAACGACGGACCGTAGCACCGAAGATCTTCCGGAGGGTTTCGGCGTCGTAAGCCTCTTCTTCGATGGCTTCGGAAGCAACGGAGTTAATAAGACGACCTCGGGGTCAGAGGCGACCACCTCCGCCTTTATGAATCCCTTGACCGGAGGGGGAGCTTGTGGTATATTCCGGAGAAGGTTGGACCAAGGAGGAAGGGGATGACCATAACCGAAAAGATACTGGCCGCCCACTCCGACAGGGACGAGGTCGGACCGGGGGACTTGGTCGAGGCCAGGGTCGACCTCGTGATGTGCCACGACGTCACCACCCCCCCTGCGGTTTCGATGTTGGAGGAAAGGGGGATGGACAGGGTCTTCGACCCAGAAAGGATAGTCGTCACCCCCGACCACTTCGTCCCCAACAAGGACATAAAGAGCGCTGAGCTCGCCAAGAGGCTGAGGGAGTGGACGAGGAGGCACGGGATAAGGCACTATTACGAGGTCGGGAGGCACGGGATATGCCACGCCCTCCTTCCGGAGGAGGGGTTCGTAAGGCCGGGGATGGTGATAGTCGGGGCGGACTCCCACACCTGTACGTACGGAGCCCTCGGGGCCTTCTCCACCGGGATAGGTAGCACCGACCTTGCAGCGGTGCTGTATTCGGGTAGGCTCTGGTTCAGGGTACCGGAGAGCATGAAGGTCGTCCTGGAGGGGGAGCTTCCCAAGGGGGTCTACTCCAAGGATGTCATCCTTGAGGTCATACGCCGCATAGGGGTGGACGGTGCGAGGTACATGGCCATGGAGTTCACGGGGTCCCTCGTGGGGAAGCTGTCGGTGGAGGCGAGGCTGACCATGACCAACATGGCCATAGAGGCGGGAGCTAAAAGCGGCATAATCGCCCCGGACGAGAAGACCTTGGAGTACGTAAGGGAGAGGTCCGACGAACCTTTCCATGTCTATACATCGGACCCCGACGCCGATTACGCCAGCACGGTGGAGGTGGACGTCTCCTCCCTCGAGCCCATGGTCGCCTTCCCCCACCTCCCCTCCAACGGAAGGCCGATATCCGAAGTGGGACATATCCCGATAGACCAGGTCGTGATAGGGTCCTGCACCAACGGTAGGCTGGAGGATCTGAGGATAGCCGCTGGGATCCTCAGGGGAAGGAAGGTCGCCCCCCACCTGAGGGCCATCGTCATACCCGCAACGAGCAGGGTCTGGCTTCAGGCCATGAGGGAGGGGCTCCTGGAGGTCTTCGTAGAGGCAGGCTGCGCCGTCTCAACCCCTACATGTGGGCCCTGCCTTGGAGGCCACATGGGCGTCTTAGCCGAGGGCGAGAGGTGCGTCTCCACCACGAACCGCAACTTCGTTGGGAGGATGGGGCATCCCAAGTCCGAGGTCTACCTGGCCAGCCCGGCCACGGCCGCCGCATCTGCGGTGGCGGGTAGGATCGCCGACCCGAGGGAGTTCCTGTGTTAGCAAAGAACTTCCTGGCCAAGTTTTCGTTCGAGGAGGGGACATGAGAGGATACGCCCATGTCTACCCGAGGGACCACATAAACACCGACGAGATAATCCCTGCGAGGTACCTGAACACCGACGACAGGGAGGAGCTGGCCCGACACGCCCTGGAGGACCTCGACCCTGGGTTCGTGGGGAAGGTGAAGTGGGGGGACTTCATCGTGGCGGGGGAGAACTTCGGGTGCGGCTCCTCGAGGGAACATGCGGTCTGGGCCCTACAAGGGGCGGGCGTCGGGGCTGTCCTTGCGGAGAGCTTCGCAAGGATATTCTTCCGAAACGCCATAAACACCGGCTTCCCGGCGATAGAGTGCAAGGGTATATCGAGGAAGGTGGAGGACGGGGACGAACTTGAGGTAGATCTCGAGGCCGGGGTGGTGAGGAACCTGACCAAGGGGGAGGAGTACAAGTTCAGCCCGTTTCCTGACTTCGCGTTGGAGATAATGAGGGCGGGAGGCTTACTAGAGTACCTCAGGGGAAGGGAGGGATGATGGAGAGGGAGCGCTGGACCAGCCGGATGGCCTTCGTCATGGCGGCCATAGGCTCCGCCGTGGGCCTGGGGAACGTCTGGAGGTTCCCGTTCGTGGCCTACCAGAACGGAGGAGGAGCCTTCCTCATACCTTACCTTGTGGCCCTCTTCACAGCAGGTATACCCCTCATGGTCTTAGAGTACGGGCTCGGGAAGATGATGCAGGCGGGGGCACCCACAGCCTTCGCAAAGGTCAAGGATAAGCTCGAGTGGGTCGGATGGTGGGCCATACTTGTGGGATTCACGATAGTTATTTACTACGCAGTTGTCATGGCGTGGTGCTGGGGGTACCTGTACCATTCCCTCTTCCTCTCCTGGAAGGGGAGGGCGGAGGACTTCTTCTACAAAGATTTTCTGGGGCTGAGCGATGGACCCGGAAAGCTCGGTGGGCTCAGGCTTCCGGTCGTAGTAGGGTTGGTCCTCACGTGGGCGAGCATAGTCTGGATAGTCCAGCACGGTGTGAGGAGGGTGGGGAGGGTCGTCATGGTCACGGTCCCGCTTCCGGTGATATTGTTGGCCATATTCGTCCTGAGGGGTGCGACCCTTCCTGGGGCCATGGAGGGGCTCAAGTTCTACCTCACCCCCGACTTCTCGAAGCTCGCCGAGCCCAGGACGTGGCTAGCGGCTTACGGTCAGATATTCTTCTCCCTGAGCCTGGCCTTCGGGATAATGATAGCCTACGCAAGCTACCTACATGAAAGGGCGGACGTCAACAACAACGCCTTCATAACCGCCCTCGCGAACTGCGGCACGAGCTACTTTGCGGGCTTTGCTGTGTTCACAGTTTTGGGGTACATGGCGCACGTCGTGGGCAAGCCCGTGGCCGAGGTCGTCTCAGGGGGGCCGGGCCTCGCCTTCATAACGTACCCCACGGCCATATCCCTCCTTCCTACAGTACCTGCTGTCTTCGGCTTCATATTCTTCCTGACGCTACTGAGCCTCGGGATAGATTCGGCGTTCTCCTTGGTGGAGGCGGCGGTCACGGCCGTGCACGACCGCTGGCCCATATCCCGAAGGAAGGCCACATGGCTCCTTTCTGGGATAGCCTTCTTGGGAGGCCTGCTCTTCACGACGAAGGGGGGGCTTTACTGGCTCGACATAGTAGACCACTTCGCCAACAACTACGGGCTCGTGGGCGTGGGGCTCGCAGAATCCTTGATAGTGGGATACGTGCTCGGGGCAGAGAGGTTCCGTGAGCACGTGAACACGGACTCCGAGGTCAAGCTCGGGAGGTGGTGGGACTTCTGCATAAAGTTCCTCACCCCCGCCATCTTAGGGATACTTATGGTCTGGTCGCTTGCGAGGGAGTTCGGGAGCCCGTACTCGGGGTATCCTGGATGGGCCCTCCTTGTGGGCGGATGGGGCGTGATCTTGTTGCAGATAAACCTTGGCGTCGCCCTCATGAGCCGCAGGGCGTTCCTCAGGGCCTCCCTGCCCGCCTCGGCATCCTTGGTGGCGTTCGCCGTCCTGCTCAAGTTCCTCCCTCCGATGTGGATCATGTTCATAGTGGCCTCCGCCGTGCTGTACGGTGGGTTGGCTTGGAGCTTGTCCAGGGCGAGGAGGGGATATGAGGGGATGTAAGTTCTGTGCTATAGCCGAGGGGAAGGAGGAGGCGAGCGTGGTGTACGAGGACGAACTTACCCTCGCCTTCATGGACATAAACCCCTTGGTCCCTGGCCACACCTTGGTCGTGCCCAAGCGCCACTTCCCCGACATCTTCTCCCTGAAGGAGCCCTGGGGGAGCGCGTGCTTCCTCGCAGCAGGGAGGGTGGCCAGGGCGGTGAGGGCCGCCTTCGGGGCCGAAGGGCTGGATTTGCTTCAGCTCAACGGGAGGGTCGGGGGACAGAGCGTCTTCCACTTCCACATACATGTGGTGCCGAGGTATCCGGGAGACGGGTTCGGATTCTTCTCCAAAAGGAGGCCCGTCACGAGGGAGGAGCTTGAGAGGCATGCAGCGAGGATAAGGGAAGCTATGGAGGAGGTGCTATGAGGTTCTCTCGGGCCTTTATACCCACCCTGAGGGAGGAGCCCTCGGAAGCTGAGGTCACAAGCCACAAGCTCATGCTCAGGTCGGGGATGATAAGGCTGCACGCTTCAGGGGTGTACTCGTACCTCCCCTTGGGGTGGAGGGTCATGAGGAAGGTCGAGGGGATAATAAGGGAGGAGATGGAAAGGATAGGGGCTCAGGAGTTCCTACTTCCCTCCCTCTCCAGAAGGGACCTTTGGGAGAGGACGGGGAGGTGGGAGGAATATGGGGAAAACATGTTCCGCCTCAAGGATAGGAGGGGGGCGGACCTCGCCCTCGCCCCCACGCACGAGGAGGTCTTCGCTGAGATAGCCTCCCACGAGATAAGGTCTTACAGGGACCTACCCCAGATATGGTACCAGATAGGGACCAAGTTCAGGGACGAGGCGAGGCCCAGGTCCGGGGTCCTGAGGGGTAGGCAGTTCATCATGAAGGATTCGTACAGCTTCGATACGGACGAAGAGGGGCTCAAAAGGAGCTACGAACTACACAGGGAGGCGTACCTCAAGATATTTAAAAGGTGCGGGCTTGATGTTGTAACAGTAAAGGCCCACAGCGGGATAATGGGGGGCAGCGAGTCCGAGGAGTTCATGGTCCCATCCCCCGCAGGCGAGGACAAGCTCGTGCTCTGCGGGTCCTGCGGCTATGCTGCCAACGTGGAGGTCGCCGCATCGGTCCCGGCGCCCTCCGGGGGAACTTCGAGGCCGAGGGAGAAGGTGCACACCCCGGGAATGAGGACCATAGAGGAGGTCTCGGGGTTCCTCGGAAGGCCACCTTCTAAGCTTATGAAGTCCCTGATATTCATGGCCGGGGAGAGGCCCGTGATGGTCCTTGTGAGGGGGGACTACGAGGTGAACGAGGCCAAACTCGAAGGTGAGATAGGGCCCTTCAGGCCCGCCGAGCCCGAGGAGATAGAGAGGATAACAGGGGCCCCCGTGGGCTTCGTGGGGCCCGTGGGGCTCGAGGGGGTGGAGATATTGGCCGACGAGACCATAAGGGGACAGGTGGACTTGGCCACTGGTGCCAACCTGGAGGACTACCACTGGGTAGGGCTCGAGCCCGAGAGGGACTTCAGGGTGGACAGGTACGTGGACGTCCGGACCGTGAGGGAGGGCGACGGGTGCCCGAAGTGCGGTGCGGGCCTCCGGGTGCTGTCCGCCATAGAGGTAGGACATATATTCCAGCTTGGCACCAAGTACTCCGAGGCCTTGGGGGCCACTTACTTAGATGAGAAAGGGAGGGCCCATCCCATAGTCATGGGAAGTTACGGGATAGGCCTTGAGAGGATAGTCGCTTCCGTGATAGAGCAACATGCCGACGAAAGCGGAATAGTCTGGCCCATATCCATAGCCCCTTACGAGATCTACATACTTCCCGTCAACTGGAGCGACCCGAAGACTAGGGATGCGGCCGAGGAACTTTACGGGAAGCTTTCGGACGGACACGAGGTCCTCCTGGACGACAGGGACGAGAGGGCGGGGGTCAAGTTCAAGGACGCCGACCTCCTGGGGATACCCGTACGCCTCACCCTCGGAAGGGGGCTTAAAGATGGGAAGGTGGAGGTGAGGAGGAGGAAGGACGGAAGGACGTGGGAGGTGCCCTTGGAGGACGCCGCAGGTAAAGTTGAGGAAGTGCTGGAAGAGCTGTGGAACGAAGTCCGGTAGGCCCGAATGCCCAAAGCTGCTTTCTCTGTCGTGGCCTCCGCTCGGGACCCAAAGGAAGGAGGTGTGCCATACCGAGCAGGGCATTCTCTGCGGTAGGGCTTGTGCTGGTGCTCGTGGGAGCTGGTATTGCCAGCGGGGAGCACGAGAATGTGGAGCTTGTCGGCAGGGCTTTGGAAGGACCTGCTAATGCTGTGGTAGTTCAGGGTGACCATGCCTACCTCTGTGCAGGAAAGGCGTTGGTGGTCTTAGATGTCAGCGACCCCACATCTCCTGTTAAGGTAGGACAAACGTTCCTTCCGGAGATGGCCCTTGATGTCCATGTCTCAGGAAGGTATGCATATGTCGCAGATTTTTGGGATGGCCTGAGGGTAATAGACATCTCCGATCCTACGAGCCCCTCTGAGGTAGGATACTACGATACCGAAGACTGTGCTCATGGCGTGCATGTCTCAGGAAAATATGCATATGTCGCAGATAGGAAAGATGGTCTGAGGATAATAGACGTCTCCGACCCTAAAAATCCTTATGAGGTAGGATACTACGACACTGGGGGTTGGGCTATAAGTGTCTATGTTTCAGGAGACTATGCGTATGTCGCAGACGGAGGCGATGGTCTGAGGATAATAGACATCTCCGACCCTACGAGCCCCTCTGAGGTAGGATACTACGATACCGAAGACTGGGCTCATGGCGTGCATGTTTCAGGAAGCTATGCATATGTTGCAGATAGGGAAGATGGTCTGAGGATAATAAACATCTCCGATCCTGAAAACCCTTATGAAGTAGGATACTACGAAACAGGAAGCTATGCTAAGGGTGTGTATGTCTCAGGAGACTATGCGTATGTCGCAGACGGAAGTGATGGCCTGAGGATAATGGATATCTCCGACCCTACGAGCCCCTCTGAAGTAGGATACTACGATACCGAAGATTGGGCTGAGGGTGTGTATGTTTTAGGAAGGTATGCATATGTCGCAGATTGGGAGGATGGTCTGAGGATAGTGGACATCTCCGATCCTACGAGCCCCTCTGAGGTAGGATACCACGACACTGGGGGTTGGGCTGGGGCTGTGTATGTTTCAGGAGATTATGCATATGTTGCAGATAGGGAGGATGGCCTGAGGATAATGGACGTCTCCGACCCTAAAAATCCTTATGAGGTAGGATACTACGAAACAGGAAGCTGTGCTAAGGGTGTGCATGTCTCAGGAAAATATGCATATGTCGCAGATTGGGAGGATGGCCTGAGGATAATAGATATCTCCGACCCTGAAAACCCTTATGAGGTAGGATACTACGAAACAGGAAGCTGTGCTAAGGGTGTGCATGTCTCAGGAAAATATGCATATGTCGCAGATTGGGAGGATGGCCTGAGGATAGTGGACATCTCCGACGCTACGAGCCCCTTTGAGGTAGGATACTACGATACCGAAGACTGTGCTCATGGCGTGCATGTCTCAGGAAGCTATGCATATGTCGCAGACGGAAGTGATGGCCTGAGGATAATAGACATCTCCGACCCTACGAGCCCCTCTGA
>QNCW01000040.1 GCA_003645885.1 Candidatus Latescibacterota bacterium
AGTTGATATAGTCACATCCCTCGGCATCAAGATGAGCATACCCAGGGAGAGCATAAGAAACATAGAATACGAACCTGGTGAGGAGCAGGTAAAGGGCCTTGAGGAGTCCAAGAGGCTCGTCATAGCTGTGGTGGATTTCACGAATGTGGGGAAGGACCCCCAGCTTGAGGGCCTCGTGAAGGGGATACCTGAGTCGGTGACCACATACCTCGGGAAGAAGGGTAAGGTCAGGATAGTCGAGAGGAGCAGGCTTGAGGCAGCTTTAAAGGAGTTGCAGTTGGGGATGACGGGTATAGTTGACGAGGAGACGGCTGCGAGGGTGGGGAAGGCGGTTGGAGCTTCAGCGATAATGGTGGGGAGTTTCCTGAAGATAGGGGATTTGATAAGGATAAACGCGAGGTTGATAGATGTCCAGACGGGTGAGGTGATAATGGCTGATCAGGTTCAGGAGAGGTAGGATGTGGGAGAAGCTTACCGGGGAAACTTGGTCTTGTGGTAAGTTTGGGATAGAGATCCATCTATGTAGCCTTACGTGCTTCCCCTTATTGGGATTTGCGTTGCTATAGGAACAATTCTACCTGCCGCCGTTATGGCACGGTCAACTTGGAGGAGATGGACAAAGGCCGTGATGGCGGTCTAGGGTACGATACAGCTTAAAATTACGAGGGATACATGTCCAAGATCCGCATACTTCCTGAGCACATAGTCAACAAGATAGCGGCGGGCGAGGTGGTGGAAAGGCCCGCATCCGTGGTCAAGGAACTCGTCGAGAACTCCATAGATGCCGGCGCCTCCTCGGTGGAAGTGGTCGTCCGCAAGGGCGGGAGGGAGCTGATAAGGGTCTCGGACGACGGGGAAGGGATGAGCAGGGAGGACGCCCTCTTGGCCCTCTCACGTCATGCGACGAGCAAGATCTCTTCGGAGGAGGACCTGGAGGCCATATCCACATTGGGCTTCAGGGGGGAGGCACTTCCGAGCATAGCCGCCGTCTCAAGGCTTACGCTTTCGACCAAGAGGGAGGGGGACTTGGCAGGGACCCAGGTCGTGGTGGAGGGGGGGATGCTCAAGGATGTGAGGGAGGTGGGGAGGGACCTGGGGACCACGGTAGAGGTCAGGGACATATTCTTCAACACCCCTGCGAGGAGGAAGTTTCTGAGGTCCACGGAGACCGAGCTTCGCCACATAACGCAGGTGGTGACCGAGCTGGCGTTGGCACATCCCGGCGTAGCGTTCTCCCTCTCACACGGAGCGAGGAAGCTCATGGTGCTCCCCAGAAGGGGGGGCCTTTCCGAGAGGATGGAGGACATATTCGGAAAGGAGAGGATGGCGAAGGTCCTGCCGGTCTCGCTCAAAGAGAGGGGGATAGAGGTGGAAGGGGCCGTAGGCCTCCCCGAGCTTGCGAGGAGGTCTGGGGTCCCCCAACACATCCTGGTGAACGGAAGGCCAATATCCCACAGGAACCTCTCCCATGCGGTCTACCTCGGCTACGGGGAGCTGCTACCCAAGGAGGCATCCCCCTTCTTCGTCCTATCGTTGCGCATAGATCCCAGGGCCGTGGATGTGAACGTACATCCCACCAAGCGGGAGGTAAGGTTCTCGGATGAGAGGAAGGTGTTCGACGCCGTCGTCCGGGCGGTCAGGGCCGCCCTCCAGACCGAGGCCCTCGCCCCTCACTTGGAGTACCCCGAGGTCCACCCGAGGGCGAGGGAGATAAAGGAGGCCTTGGAGAAGTACATCTCCAAGGCTCAACAGCTCCCCCTATCCTTGGAGCTTCCCCGCCACGGGGAGGCCGAGGAAGGCAGGCCCGTCCCCCTCTGGCAGGCCCACAACAAGTACATATTCGCCCAGGTGAAGAACGGGATAATCATAGTCGACCAGCACGCTGCCCACGAGAGGGTCCTCTACGAGGAGGCGCTCAGGAACCTCTCAGGGGAAAGGCCCCGCTCCCAACATCTGCTCTTCCCCGCCGTCCTCACCCTCTCCCCGGTCGAGATGCGCTTTTTAGAGGAATCGGCCCCCCTTCTGGAGGCCCTCGGGTTCGTGATAAGGGTGCTCGGGAAGGACGTGGTGGCGGTGGACGCGGTCCCGGCCGGCGTAGGTCCCAGGTGGAAGGACGGGGAGCTTTTCTCCGAGATAGTCGGGGAGCTCGCCGAAGGTGGGACGGGAGCGGGGCTCAAGGAGAAGCTTGCGGCCGTATACAGCTGCCGTGCTGCGATAAAGGCGGGGGAACCCCTCTCCCCCAAGCAGATGCAACAACTGATAGACCAGCTCTTCGCCACCGAACAACCCTTCGTCTGCCCCCACGGAAGGCCGACCCTCATAAGGGTCCCCTTGGAGGACTTGGACAGGCAGTTCGGGAGGAGATGATGAAGGTCCTGGTCCTTGCGGGTCCAACGGCCGTGGGCAAGACCAAGCTCGGGATAGCCTTAGCGGAGGCGCTCGGTGGGGAGGTGGTCTCGGCGGATTCCAGACAGGTATATAAATACATGGACATAGGCACCGCCAAGCCCACCCCGGAGCAGAGGGCGAGGGTCCCCCACCATATGATAGACCTGGTCCTCCCCGACGAGTACTTCAGCGCTGGGAGGTACGCCAGCTTGGCGGCCGAGGCCGTAAAGGACGTGGCTCGGAGGGGGAAGCTCCCCATCGTCGTGGGAGGGTCGGGCCTCTACCTCTCCGCCCTCTTCGACGGGCTCTTCGAGGAGAAGGCCAAGGACCCCGCCCTGCGAAGGGCTCTCAGGGAGCGGGCCGAAAGGGAGGGGACGGAGGCCCTGCACAGGGAGCTTGCGGAGGTGGACCCGGAGGCCGCATCACGGATACATCCGAGGGACCTTCAGAGGATAGTGCGGGCTTTGGAGGTGTACAGGACCACGGGAAGGCCCATCTCGGAATGGCAGAAGGAGAGGAGGCCACCCCTCGAGGCCGATGTGCTCTGGGTGGGTCTGAACCTGGACAGGAGGAAGCTCTACCGAAGGATAGACCTCAGGGTGGAGGACATGTTCCGCAGGGGCCTCGTCGAGGAGGTCAGGGCCCTGCTCGAAATGGGGTACGGTCCGGAACTTCCTGCCTTGAAGACCGTGGGGTACAAGGAGGTCTTCCCTTACCTGCAAGGAAGGCGGAGCATGGAGGAGACGATAGCGCAGGTGAAGACCGACACGCATTCGTACGCCCGAAGGCAGCTCATCTGGTTCCGCAGGGACCCTCGCATAAGGTGGCTGGACGCCGAGATGGAGACACAGGACCTCGTAAGGATGATCTCGGCCCTTTTGGGATAGGCGTTATGTTAATAAGATTTTGGGGAACAAGGGGTTCTCTTCCATCCCCCCTGACTTGGAAGGACCTGGAGGCCAAGCTCCTCTCCCTCCTCCTCCGTGCAGGTGGAAGGCGTCTTCCCTCGCCCGAGGACGCCAGGGCCTTCCTGGAGGGCCTTCCCTTCTACGAGAGGGGGACGTTCGGCGGGAACACCCCCTGCGTGGAGGTCCTCTTCGGCGAGGAAAGGCTCATATTGGACGCCGGCACGGGGATCCGTCCCTTAGGAAGGTCGCTCATGGACGGTCCGGCAGGTAAGGGCCAGGCTACATTACATATCTTGCTCAGCCACACCCACTGGGACCACATAATGGGGTTCCCGTTCTTCGAGCCAGCCTACGTGCCCGGAAACAGGATAGTCGTCTACGGAGGGCACGAGGACCTGGAGGCCAGGCTCAAGTACCAGCAGGACCCGGCCCACTTTCCCATATCCTTGGAGGACATGAGCGCGGACTTCTCTTTCGTGCGCCTGGAGGTGGGACGCACCTACCGCATAGCGGGTTTCTCGGTGGAGGTTATAAAGCAGTTCCATCCCGGAGCTTCCTACGGATACAGGGTCCAGAGGAAGGGGAGGGTGGTGGTCTACTCCACCGACTCCGAGTACGAAAGGACCGATCCGGATTACCTCACAAAGTACATCCACTTCTTCAGGAAGGCCGACGTGCTCATCTTCGACGCACAGTACTCCCCGTCGGAGACCGTGGAGAAGAAGAACTGGGGCCACAGTTCGGCCCTCGTCGGGGTGGACTTAGCACTTTACGCTCAGGTCAAGAGGCTCGTCCTCTTCCACCACGCCCCCGAAGCCGACGACGAAAGGATACAGTCCCACCTGGACGAAGCCTTGTCCTATGTGGAGAGGAAAGGAGGGGGAGGGCTGGAGATCATGGCCGCCTACGACGGGATGGTGCTGGAGGTATGAAGAGGGGGAGGTCCTTTACGGTCTCGGCCTCCAACTTCCTGTGACATGAGGGACAGACGGATATGAGGTTGCTGAGCCTGTTGGCGTCCCTGGGGTCCTTGAACCATCCGAAGGGGAGGATGTGGTGGACGTCCAACTTCCTTCCGAGTTCCTTCTCGGTCACGCCGCAGATGCGACAGGTGTACCTGTCCCTCTTCCTGGCCCTTTCTGCGTTGACCTCCCAATCCCCTCCTCGGTATTCGGGCCTCGGCTCGAGCACTACCTTCGGAGGCTCCCTCGCCGCACTCGCCCATGCCCTCCGGCACTCCGGACTGCAGAAGATGAGTTCCACCTCATCGGCGTACCACTTGGGCACCTCCACCTTACGGCCACAACCCGCACACCTCCTCCTCACCGTGCCCTCGGGCCGGGACTTGGGAGGGGAGGGAAACTTCAAGGGAAGTTCAAGTTGACGTTCGTTCCTGCTCATCTTCCGTACCAAAATATAGCCGGTTTCGGAAGGAGTGGCAAGATGAAAGACGGAGAGGGAGATGATACGCCTTAGCGTGAACGTGGACAAGGTGGCGACCCTGAGGCAGTCCAGGGGGGGCGACGAGCCCGACCCTGTGGCCGCTGCGGTGATGTGCGAGAACGCCGGAGCCGACGGAATAACCGTGCACCTCAGGGGGGACAGGAGGCACATCCAGGAGAGGGACGTGAGGCTTCTGAGGGAGGTGGTCCACACCGAGCTAAATTTGGAGATGGCCGCCACGGAGGAGATGCTCCGCTTCGCCTTGGAGGTCCGACCGGACCAGTGCACCCTGGTCCCCGAGAGGACCGAGGAGCTTACGACCGAGGACGGGTTGGACGTATTGGCCGTGCGGGAGGAACTCCCGGGCTACATCCGGAGGCTCAAGGAGGCCGGGATAAGGGTGAGCATATTCAGCAGGCTCGACCCCGAGCAGATAGAGGCCGCCGCGGAGGTTGGGGCGGACAGGGTGGAGCTCTTCACCGGCCCTTACGCCCACGCAAGGCCGGGGGAGGAACAGGAGAGGGAGTTCGGAAGGCTCCTCGAGGCGGCCGAACTTGCGGGGAAGCTCGGGCTCGGCTTGAACGCTGGCCACGACCTCAACCTCAGGAACCTGCCGAGGGTGGCCACGCTCCCGGGACTTTTGGAGGTGAGCATAGGACACGCCCTCATATCGTACGCGGTGTTCGTGGGGCTGGAGAGGGCGGTGAAGGAATATTTGAGGGCCTTAGGGAGGTGATGCCGAGGGAGATGTATCTCCAGATGTCCGAGTAGCTCCTTTTAAGGAAGCTCCCCCTGAGGAGTCCGAGCTTGAGGGCTACGAAGGCGGGTCCTGGGATAGCGTATATTATGCTGAGGTTCCTGGCAGCAGAAAGTTCCGGGGAGATCTCCCCCAATATCATCTCGGTGTACATCTCCTCGAGGCTTCCTCCGGAGATGGCCTTGGATATGGCCCGGGAGGCCAGAAGGCCGCTCCATATTCCGGTGTATATCCCCGCTCCTGTAAGAGGATTTGCGAAGGCCCCCGCATCCCCCACGAGCAGGACCCTTCCCCGTGCCCAGCGCCTCCTCGCACCCCAGACGGGGTAGGCCCAGGCTCCGACCTCCCGATATGCTGGCGTAGGTAACCTCCTTCCCGCGAAGGCCTTAAGGTGCTCCCTCGCCCTCCTCAGCCTCAGCCCTCCAACCCCCACGGACAGGTGGTCGGCCTTGGGGAAGATCCAACCGTACCCCTTGGGCACGGCCCGGAACTCCACCGTGGCCCTCCCCTCGCAGGCCTTCAAGAACTCGTAGGGGACCGAGATCTCGGCCTCTGCGGTCCGGACCGTCCTTTCGGGGTTCGACCTTCCGACGTACTTGGCCACCACGCTCCCCGCCCCGTCGGCCCCGACCAGGAACTTACACCTGTAGACCTTGGCCCTGGTCCTGACCGAAACCTCCTCCCTTCCCTCCTCCAACGAGACGACCTCCTCCCCGTCCACCACCTCCGCCCCGGCGGCCTTGGCCCTTTCCACGAGCAGGAGGTCGAACTTGTCCCGCATGACGGTGTACAGCACGGGTTCCACGTAACGCCACGTCGTCCGGTCGGCCCTCCAGATCCACGTCACCTCCCTGACCTCGTCCTCCACAGCGTCCTTTATCCCGAACCCTAAAAGTTCCTCCACCGCAGGAGGCAGGGCCCCGGCGCAGAGCTTGGGGCGGGGAAGGTTCTCCCTCTCCAGGACGAGGACCGAGAGCCCCTCCTCGGCCAGGAAGTAGGCCGAAGCCGAGCCCGACGGCCCAGCTCCTACAACTATCGCATCGTACTTCATATATGCTTAGCCCCGGCCCAAGGGACGACCAGGCATCCTCCGTAGAGGAGCAGGGGAAGCCCGGAGCTGAGGTACCTCACCCCCATGCCGTACGCAAGGCCGAAGGTCGAAAAATCCAGGACCATCAATGTTAAGGCGAAGCCGAGGCCGACCTTAAGGCCGTACCTCTTGGGGAGGTCCTTGCGCTTGAACAGCCTCTTGGAGAAGACCCTGGCGGCCACGAGCCCGGCCATGAGGGCCACCCAACCCGAAAGCGCCCCCGGGGGCATCCATAGGTGGAGGGCGGACACGATGCACCATATCGCCGCTCCGTACCCCGCCACCTTCAACCAGAACCGCATATCTCCTCGTAGGTCCTTTTGAGGAGGAGGGCGTCCGCCGCCTGGTCCGGGCTCTCGCTTATCACGACACCTTCGGCCCCGAACTCGCATAGGGCCCTGAGGAGGTCCCGGTAGTTCATATCGGACTCTGGGAGCATAAGGTGCTTCTTCTCCCCCTTGGAGGAGTAGGAGATGCCGGAGAGGTGGATGTGAAGGTCCTCCAACGCCCCCCGGCCTAAGACGTCCCCGAGCTTCCTCAGGACCTCAGCGAACTCCTCGTAGGAATTGAGACCCCCAGTCCTCGCATGGAGGTGGGCGAAGTCTATGCAGGGGGCCAGGTCCTCCACCTCGGAGCACAGCCTCAGGACCTCTTCCAAGGAGCCGAACTGGGAGGGCTTTCCCGTGGTCTCCGGCCTGAGCCTTACAGGGTTCCCCTCCTCCCTTAGAACCTCCACGACCTCCTCAAGCTGCTCCTTGACGGTCCTGTACACTTCCTCCGGGTCCCTGCCCATGTAGGATGCAGCGTGGAACACCACCGAGCGCACCCCGCAGAGTGCCCCCACCCTGGCCGCCTGGAGGATGTAGTTTCTGCTCTTGGCCCTCTTCTCCTCGGTGTCGGAGTTCAAGTTTATGTAGTAGGCGGCATGGGCCGTTAGGACGACGCCCCGAGCCTCGGCGTGCCTTCCGAGGGACCTCGCCGCCTCCTCGCCCATCCTCACACCCCTCACCCATGCGAGCTCCATGGCGTCCAGCCCCAGCTCCCTCACCCTGTCCACCCCCGCCTCGCTGGACTTTCCTTTGGCACCCTCGGGAACTCCGGCAACGCCAAAGAGGAGCCCGTTCATTCCTTCCCTCCAACCTTCACTGGTCTCCCCCCGAGCTCTGCCGAGCGCCACGCTGCCTCGGTGAGCCTTATGACCTTGAGTCCGCACTCCGGGGGGACCTGGACCTCGTCCCTTCCGAGGATAGCATCTATGAAGTTCCTGTCAGGGCTGGAAGCATCCGGTAGGCCCTGAGGTTCGAATGCCTCATCCAAACCCATCTTCTTATAGAGAAGCTTCCCGTTCTCGTAGAAGACGGCGGCCCTGGAGCCGAAGAAGGATATGGTCTCGTAGAACCCCTTGGGGGCGTTGCCCACGACCGAGAGGCTCCCCAAGGCTCCGTTGGAGAACTTCAGCGAAAGCGAGGAGTTTATGTCTACCTCGGTGTCGAGCCTATCTATGTAGGCCGAGACCTCGTCAACATCCAAGCCGGTGGTCCAGAGGATTATGTCAAGCAGGTGGCTGCCGGAGTCGTTGAGCTGTCCGCCTCCGGAGAGCGAGAGCACCTGCCTCCACGTCCCCTTGGCCATCCAGTACCAGCCCTGGGCCTGGAGCGCCGAGACGAACTGTATCTCCCCGAGTTCGCCCGAGCGTATGTAGTTCCTCAGGAACCTGAAGGCGGGGGAGAAGTGCCTCTGGTAGGAGATCATCAGGACCTTCCCGACCTCCTTGGCCTTGGCCATGACTTCTTCTGCGTGCTCGGACCTACAGACCATAGGTTTCTCGGTGAGGACATGTAGGCCCTTCTCCAAGGAGGCCATGATCTGCTCGTAGTGGAGGGTGTGGGGAGTGGAGATCTCCACTGCGTCCATCTCAACTTTCTCCAACATCTCCCTGTAATCGGAAAACTTGGGCACATCCTTAAGCCTTGGCTCAAGTTCTGTGGCGAGCTTCAGTGCCTCGGGGTCCGGATCGGCCAAGGCCACCACCTGCACATCGGGGAACCCGAGCACACGCTTGAGGTGTCCCCTTCCGTTCCCTCCGCACCCTATGAAGCCCACTCTTACCTTCTCCATCTCTCCTCCCCCTTTAAGTTCTGAAGTGGAACAGGAGCACATCGCCGTCCTGTACTTGGTAATCCCTCCCCTCGGAGCGTACCTTGCCGGTCCTGTGGAGCTCGGCCCAGGACCCCGTCCGGACCAGATCCTCCCACGATACCACCTCCGCCCTTATGAAGCCCCGCTCCATATCGGAGTGGACCTCGCCGGCGGCCGCCTGGGCGGTCGTGCCCTCGGGCACGGGCCAGGCCCTAAGTTTTCCGTGGGCCGTGGTGTAGAAGGTTATGAGCCCGAGGAGCTTGTAAGAGGCCCTCACGAGCCTCTCCACCCCGGACTCCTCGAGCCCCATGTCCTCCAGGAAGGCCCTCCTCTCCTCGGGATCGTCGAGCTCCGATATCTCCGACTCCACCTTCGCAGATATGGGAACCACCTCGCCCACCGCCTCCCTCAGCCTCTCGAAGAGTTCCCCTCCTGCCGGCTCCTCCTCCCCCGTGTTCGCAACGTATATCACGGGCTTGGAAGTGAGGAAGGAGAAGCCCCTGAGGGCCCGGGATTCCTCCGGGGAGAGCTCTAAGGACCTTATGGGCTCGCCCCTTCCGAGGGCGTCCACGACCTTCCTCAGAAGCTCAAGCTCTTCTTTGGCCTCCTTGTCCCCGGAGCGAGCGGCCTTCTCCCTCCGGGAGACGGCCCTCTCCGCCACCTCCAGATCCGCCAGGATAAGCTCGGTCTCCACGACCTGGACGTCCCTTACTGGGTCGACCGAACCGTCCACATGTGCCACGTCCGGATCCGAAAAGCACCTCACCACATGTGCTAGGGCGTCTGCCTCCCTCACATAAGCTAAGAACTTGTTACCGAGGCCCTCCCCCCTGCTCGCCCCCTTTACGAGCCCAGCTATGTCCACGAAGGTCACCGTGGCAGGGATCGTCGACTGGGGCTTGAGGACCTCCTTGAGCCTCACGAGCCTTTCGTCTGGGACCTCGGCCACGCCCACGTTCCTGTCCTTGGTGCAGAAGGGATAGTTCGAGACCTCCGCACTCGTCCTCGCCAGGGCGTTGAGGAGGGTGGTCTTACCTACATTGGGCAGACCTATTATCCCTACGGAAAGTCCCATAGGATCAGGTCACCTTAAACCGAAAAGAAAGTTTGCCATACCAGCAACATCTTCATAGGAGCTCAACTATCTCTTCATTGATAGACTTCAACACAGATTCCTCATCCTCAGAATTAGCCAGACAAAGTTGGTCGAAAAGCTCGGATAGCCTTCCCCTCTTCACGACCGTCAACTTACTTGGGTCCAACACCAATAACTGATCCATCTCCCGTGGTTCGAGCTTGATGGTATCCCCGCCGTATGTGCGCCCGACATGCCGGAGCGAATCCCGGGAAGTCAGAGAATTGAGTATTGCCAAGAGAGCCTTCAGCATGGTCTCGTCTTCGGCGATCTCGGGTTTCGGATAGATGCAAAGGAAGACGTTGAGGGCCAGAGCATCCGTCCGATTGTATATAAAGCGGGGCCTCTTCCTGCTGAGGTAGGTGAAGTATATGGGAGCAGGATCACGCTGTTCCATCATGTACCATATGGACCGGGTCCTGACCAGACTGCGCTCGTGCAGGCCATGTTCCTCTCCGTACCTGATATACTCTGCCTCTGCCGTGCCGGGTACGACCGGTCCGGTCAGGTACAACAACCAGCGCTTCTTCCCTTCACGTCCTAACCGATCGAAATCGTCCCCGGTGAAGACGTATCCCGGCACTTCCCTCGTCTTGGTCAATACGGGTCGCAGGTTATCGTACCTCAAGCCCCATCTGGCTACTTCATCATCGGAGAGGACGAAGAAATAGTTGGCACCGGTGGCGATGCCCCTCATGATACGGGCGAGGGCGGAAAGGGGCACGAAGCCCCTACGGCCGTGACGGCCCCCTTCGTGGACGAGGACCGTCCACTTGCGGTCCGGCTTCAGGGAGGACACCTTAAGTTCGTAACTATATCCCCAATCGGTGACGGAGGTACGACCTTCCTCAATTAACTGCAGTATAGGTTCCACTCCCGGCCACCGACGGACCCTTATGTGGACGGCCCTATCCTTGAACCGTGCTCCCGGACCTTCGAGCAGGGTGATGCACGCGGCGGTGTCCACTCCCTCGAAGACGGACAGGTCCTCGTCGAAACTGATGATAGCTCGTAAGTATAAATTCCGTTGGATGAAACTCTTGATCTCCCTGCCGTAGAAAGCTTCGAAAGCCGTAGCTGGAGTGATGAAGGCCATCCGTCCACCCGGCTTCAACATCCGGCTGGCCTGTACAAGGAAGTAGGTAAAAAGGCTCGAAAATCGGCTGAGCTTTATCCCGTATTCATGCTTCATCATGGCGGTCCAGGTGGACTTGTAGGTCTCTGGTAGGTGATGGTGCCTTGTATACGGCGGGTTACAGACGATCGCATCGAACTTATCCGGGAAAGCCACCGGGGCAGCGGCCATGATCCCTGGCAGGACCATCTGTCGTGCCCTTGCGAAATATCCCTCCGATGGCTCCTTGATCACTTCGTAAGGCTCCCGTTCGGGCATCAGGAAGTCGCTCCACAGCAGTCGGGGGATGGGGACACCATGTCTCAACAGCACGTTCGTCAGACCCACGAGGAACACCAAGGGGCTGAGTTCGACCCCCGCCAGTTGCTTCGCTATCGTTCCCTTCGATGCCCCTAAATACTTTAGGCGGTCGATAGCTGTCGACAGGAAGACTCCCGAGCCGAAGGCCGGGTCCAATACGTGGTCATCGGCAGACCGGACCGCCCACCTGGTCATGAGCTGTGCGATCGGCATCGGGGTCCAGAACTGCCCCAGAGTGCGACGGGCATCCTGGGGGACCCAGGACAGGTATGCGGAGCCGAGGACGTCCTCTCGTTCGTGCCGCAACGCCTCTGTCAGTTCTACCACCTCAGACCTTCCGAGTACCACTTCGGCCTTAAGGGCGAGGTGGTCTAGGTAAGAGAACGGGCGGGGGGCGATTCCGAGGGCCTTCAGGAGGCTGTCGCTACGGGATACGATGAAGTGGCCCCGAAGTGATGAGGGCAGGTCGTCGGGGTCCAGGATGTAACAGATCAAAGCTCGTAGCATCAAGTTAAGAACGGCCTGACGTGCTACCACCTGTCCGTCCACATCAGCCCCCCAACCGTGGAACTCTGCCCAGTGCCTGAGTTCCTCTGAGGTTGACGGTATCGTCCGCACGAACCGGTCGACGATGGACGATGCGAACGAGCCTATTTTAGGATGGATACCCATCATCGTGTCCTCTTCCGCAGTTCGTCGATGACCTCGGCCGACAGTTCCAAGCTCCCGCCGGAGAAGTGGACGTAGGGAAGGATGTGGCCGTTCCTGTCCTCGATGAACTTGGCCGACATCTCAGGTGCCTGTATCATCCTCCCCAGCGGTTTCGCCAGGGTATACCAAAGCTTGTATATGACCTTGCGTGTGGTCGGTCCACCAGGAGCGTAGAAGGTCTGCTCCGTAGGTGGGACGACCCCGCTTTCTATCAGTTCGCAGGCGTATCTGAACGGGATGTAATATGCCTCATCGTAGAAGAGGTGGAAGATAAATATGGGAACGCCGAAGGTGGTCTCCCAACGCTTTAACGGCTCTATATCTTCCTCCTTGACTATCAACGTCGGTACCTTAGCCCCTTCCAGGAAGCCCTTCAGGTCCTTGTGCCTTTCAGAACGGGCGACGAAGCGGGCTACGTTCTCCTTCCATGTCTCCCACCTCCGAGCTCTCTCCGGATTTCTGAACCGGCGTCTCCTGGAAATCAACTCCATTAAAGGTATGCCCTTATCGTAGTCGGGCATCTTGTGTGCCACCCATAGGCTATCCTCGACCTCTACAGCAACTATCGCCTTGGAGTACAGGAACTCCAACTCTTCCTCAGGGACGAACGGCAGGTTGTTTCTGCCGATCTCGTCCAACTGTGGGCCGATGGCATCATAGTCGTCCTTGGGGAGTATAAGCAGGTCCGGCCGTTTGCCGACCAGGCTGGCCCTGTCCAGCCGCTCGAAATACCTTTCCATCTCGTATGGATCGGAAGGTGCGACGCTCGAAGGGCCGTAGGGCACAGCCCTCCAGTCGTCCGTCCCATCGATGGCCCTCACTACGATGTCCTCGGCCCAGCGTCCCTGCGAGAAGCGCATCAGGAAGTCACTTCCTCTCAGATAGCGGGGATTCAGGTAGAACTTACATAGCTCCTGAGGGAACAGGTTAGGCAGAAGGAAGTCAAGTTCTATCCTGACAGTTTGCAGGGATCGCTCGAAGCTGCTGTGCATCATATAAATCCTCCATGTAGGATTCCGTACGGTACCATGCCTAGCTAAGCTTCCAACAACATCTTCATCTGAAGGGCGTTTTGTGCGGCCTGGCCCCTGTGGCAGTTGTTGAAGAACACCCAGCACTCCCTCATCTTCTCCCTCCTGCGGCGGACCTCCTCAGCCCACTCGCGAAGCTCCTCCTCGCTGTAAAGATAATCGTACCTTTCCGCCCCGCCGCTCCACCACTTCTCTGCGTTCCTTCCGTGGAGGCGGACGTA
>QNCW01000041.1 GCA_003645885.1 Candidatus Latescibacterota bacterium
ACGAACTGTTGGGTTGTCCCAAAGTGACATCCTGAACACCCCCTCTCGCTGGAGTATCCAGGATATCATTACTGGGGAATTTTAGCTTTGTCAAGGGTGGGGAGGTTTAGCTTTGACGGAACAACGGGCCGATATATCTTGACAGGAGGACGTATTAGGTAGTATATTGCTGAAGGCTTGAGATTGAAACTTGCGGAAGCGAGCCGACATCCCAGCTGTTCGACCCGGAGGAGTAGGGATGACCTGGCTCAACCTCCGGAAGGAGGAAGCTGATAACCTTGGCCTTGGCCCTCTTCAGCCTCTCCCATGTGTGCTACGCCCTGAGCCGGACCCCCGACCTTGGCTTCGATAGCACTCCAGGCCACGGCCGCAGGGGTCTCAGGGACATGTTCACCCTCGGGTACCTCTTAGCCTTCGGGTCGCTCACGCAGTGGGTGGACATGAGGCTCGCCTTCGGGTTCGTGGCCTTCGTCCTCCTGGGACTTTCGACGTAAAGCATGAAGGGAGGAAGGTATGCCGAAGCTTGCGATAAGGGGCGGAGAGCCCCTGGTTAAGAGGCAGCTCGGGAAGAGCTGGCCCATATTCGACGGGAGGGAGGAGAGGGCCCTCCTGGAGGTCCTCAGGAGCGGACATTGGTGGAGGGGGGGGATGGACCCTTCGGAGTCCAAGGTATCGCAGTTCGAGGACAGGTTCGCATCCTACTGTCAGGCTAAGTACGGGATAGCGGTCACGAACGGGACCCAGGCCTTAGAGTGCGCACTTAAGGCTGCAGGGGTGGAGGCCGGGGACGAGGTCATAGTGCCCGCCCTGACTTTCGTGGCCACGGCTACATCCGTGGCTTTAGTCAACGCCGTGCCGGTCATAGTGGACGTGGACCCCAGGACGTACAACATAAGCATCCAGGCGATAGAGGACGCCATAACCGACAGGACCAGGGCCATAATCCCTGTGCACAACGGGGGATTCCCCTGCGATATGGACCGGATAATGGAGATAGCCCAAAGGCACGACCTTATGGTCATAGAGGACTGCGCCCACGCCCACGGCTCGGAATATAAGGGCAGGAGGTGTGGCTCCATAGGGCACCTCAGCGCCTTCAGCTTCCAGCAGGGGAAGGTGATGACCTCGGGGGAGGGTGGGATAGTCCTCACGTCCGACCCGGAGCTTGCGGAAAAAGCGTATTCCTTCATGCACATAGGAAGGATGCCGGGAAGGCCGTTCTATGAGTTCCACAGGCTTGCCTCCAACCTCAGGATGACCGAGTGGCAGGGAGCGGTACTCCTTTGCCAGCTCGAGAGGCTGGACGAGCAGGTCCGAAGGAGGGAGGAGAATGCGAGGTACCTGGCCGAAGGGCTGAAGGAGATACCGGGCGTGGAGCCGCTGGTGGACCAGGACATGTGGGGGGAAGGGAAGTTCTGCACGAGGTGGAGCTTCTACTACTGGAACTTCAGGTACAGGCAGGAGGAGTTCGACGGAATCCACAGGGATAAGTTCATAGAGGCCTTGAAGGCCGAAGGGGTGCCCGTAGGGATCGGGGCGCACGGCGAGCCCATCTATCGCAATCCCCTTTTCCAGAACATGAACTTCGGCAGGACCGGATGTCCGATAAGGTGCCCGCTTTACGGCAAGGATATGGACTACAGGAAGGTTTTCTGTCCGGAGGCCGAGAGGATCTACCGCGAGGAGGCCCTAAGCCTTCCCCACGCGGTCTTCTTAGGCGACAGGAAGGATATGGACCTGATATTGGATGCGATACGCAAAGTAAGGGAGAACGCGGACGAACTGAGGGAATAGGAGGAAGAAAATGTCGCCGCTCCGCCTCTTCGACGCAAATGCCATGGTGGGCAGGTGGCCGACCGAGAAGCTCGCCTTCCACGACCTGGAAGGTATGCTTACGACCATGGACCGCTTGGGCATAGATGAGGCCCTGGTCTGGCACTCCCTCTCGAGGTTCTACGACCCCATGGAGGGAAACAGGAAGCTAATGGAGGAGATAGGGGACCACCCCAGGCTCCACCCCTGTTGGGTGCTGGTCCCGCCCTTCACCTCGGATGCCGGGACCGTGGAAGAGGTGATGGCGGATATGAGGAAGAACGGCGTCAGGGCGGTCAAGTTCTTCCCGAGGGAGCACGGGTTCAAGCTCAGGTCCTGGAACATGGGAGGGCTCCTCGAAGCCCTCGAGCGGGAGAGGGTCCCCGTCCTCCTGGACGCCGACCAGGTGGACCCGGAGGAGGTACACGAACTCTGCGAGGCCTACCCCGGGCTTCCGGTCGTGCTCGGCAGGACGGGGTACAGGGAGATGAGGGCCATATATGCCCTTTTAGCAGGACACGAGAACTTCTACGTAGACATATCCACGTTCCTGCTCTACAGGGGGCTGGAGGAGGTCGTGGGCAAGTTCGGGGCAGGAAGGCTCATCTTCGGCACGGGGATGCCCATCCACGACCCTGCGGGCGCCGCCACGAAGCTCAGGTACGCCGAGGTGGACGACGAGGCCAAGGAGATGATAGCCCACCGAAACCTGGAGGGGCTCTTAGAAAGGGTCGGAACGTGAGGAGGGAAGATGGCCATAGAGGATAAGGTGAGGGAGGGCTTACCCCTTGATGATGTGCTGGTCGTGGACGCCCACGCCCACCTCGGGGCATACTCCGAGGGCAGGATGTACATACCCACCCCCGACGAGGACACCATGGTGAGGTTGATGGACAGGATGGGGGTGGACGTAGCCTGCATAAGTAGCTTGGAGGCGATGTCGGACTTCAGGGCCGGAAACGAACGGACGGCCCGGGCGGTGAGGAAGTACCCCGACAGGCTCGTGGGTCTTGCCGTAGTCAACCCGCACTATCCCGAGGAGGTGGGGCCGGAGCTCGAAAGGTGCTTCGAGGAACTGGGGATGAAGGGGATAAAGATACATCCCACCTGCAACGACTATCCCGTGGATGGGAAGGGGTACGAGGAGGTCTGGAGGTTTGCGAGCGAGAGGGGGACCTTCGTGCTGAGCCACACTTGGCAGGGCTCCTCGACATGCGGTCCCAAGATGTTCGCATCGGTAGCGGAGAAGTATCCCGACCTCCCTATAATCCTCGGACATTCGGGAGGAAATCCTAAGGGATACGAGGAGGCCATAGAGGTGGCCAAGGACCACCCGAACCTGTACCTCGACCTCTGTGGGTCCCTCATAACCGGCGCCTGGGTGGAGAGGATCGTCGAAGCCGTGGGGGCGGACAGGGTCCTCTACGGGACCGACTTCCCCTTCATAGACCCCTTCTACGAGTTCGGGAAGGTATGCTTCGCAGGAATAGATGAGGAGGAGAAGAAGAAGATCCTGGGGCTCAACATGGCTGAGATACTTAGAAGGGCGGGATGGGAGAGGTGAAGGCCATCTTCTTCGACCTCGGGGATACGCTCATAAGCTCCCGAATATTTGAGCCCGAAGGGGAGCTTCGAGCGATAAGGAAGGTTCTGAAGCTCTATGGTCTCGACGGACCTCCGTCCAAGTACCTGCCTCTGGCGAAGATCCTGGAAGGAGGGAAACTATGGCCAGGAAGGTCATCGTCGTGGGAGACCCCAAAAGCGACGGGGATTACATCCTCTACGGGTTCAGCGCCGGATGGAGCAGGGAACGACCTACCTTCAGGCTCGGCAACGTGCTGGCCGCGGTCCGCCTACCCCTGCTCCCCGGAAGGGAGAACAGGATAACGTGGAGGATGAAGGCTCCGGTCCCTCAGACGATCCGCTTCACCGTCCGTGGGAGGGAGGTGGGCCGTGCTTCGCTCCCCGAGCCAGAAAGGTGGGAGGACGCTTCCATCTCCGTCCCGGCGGAGCTTTCTAAGGGTACGACGGAGGTCGTCTTAGAATGTGAGAAGTTCGTGCTCAGGTCCCGCACCGAGTCGTGCTTCGCCCTCTCAGAGATCGTTATAGAGTCCGACGGGGACGACCTTCCCGAGCCCGAAAGGCCGAGGGTGGAGCTATCCGACCTCAGGCTCGTCTTCGGCGACCTCCACATCCACACCTGCCTCTCATGGTGCGGGGGGGAGAGGAACGGGACCCCCGAGGAGAACCTCAGGTTCGCAAGGGATGTGAAGGGGCACGACTTCGCAGCAGTTACCGACCATGCGGAGCATCTGGTCAAGGACGGGACATGGGAAGGGCTGTGCAGGGTCCTCGACGATTTCAACGAGGAGGGAAGGTTCGTAACGATCCCGGCGTACGAGTGGACTTCGGACCTGTACGGCCACAGGAACGTGTACCTTGCCGAGCCGTACGGTGAGGTATTCCACTGCATGGACCCGGCTTCGTCCTCCCCTCCGAAGCTCTGGGCGAGCCTCGAAGAGGCCGGCCAGGATGCGATAACCGTCCCCCACCATCCCATCCGAAGGGAGTTCCCCATGCGCTGGGACGAGCACGACCCCAAGTGGCAGCCTGTGGTCGAGATGTGCTCGGTCTGGGGTTCTTCCGAACATTACGGCAACGAACTTCAGGAAATCTCTTACAGCGAGCCTGGGACCTCGGTGAGGGACGCCCTCGCCAGGGGTCTGAGGCTCGGCTTCGTTGGAGGAAGCGACGGGCACGACAGGGTCCCCGGGACAGGGGGACTTACGGGCGCCTTCGTGGAGGAGTTCTCCAGAAGGGGGATATTGGAGGCCATCAGAAGCAGACACTGCTACGCCACCACGGGCGTTCCCATCAGGCTCTACCTCGTCCTCAACGACCGCCTCGTCATGGGAGACGAATTGGAGGTCAACCAGTACCAGCTCGAGGGCCTGTATCCGCTCCTCTTCCACGTATCCGTCGAAGGGACCGCTCCTGTAGAGTCCGTCGAGCTTTTCGAATGCAACGAGCTTGTGGCCTCGTACAGGGCCTCCGGCGTAGGCTCCCGCATAAGGTCGTGCTACTGGGACGAGGGGGAGTTCCTTCGTGTGGACAGGAGGGCGGACGAGCAGGTGTGCGTAGAGTTCGTCATCCCCCATTGGGAGAGGCATTACATCTCTTGGAAGCCCAGGGAGAAGCTGGGGACGGACCCCAGGGTCCCTAACCACAGCACGTTTTATTACGTACGAGTGACCCAGAGGGACGGCCATAGGGCCTGGAGCAGCCCAATATGGCTCCTTTGCCGGGTCGGAGAGTGCGAGAGGGTCAAGGGATACCGACATATATAGAAAGATGGCCAAAAGGCGGTCTGGTCGAACCCGGCCGGCGACTACGCCAGCACCGGCAAGCTTGTAGAACAGGCCGAGGCTGGGGGCCGAGGGGATAGTCGTATTCTCGTACGGGGCACTCACCGACGAGGACCTCAGGGCCCTTTCGAATCTCTGAGGAGGGAGCTATGGACCTGAGCGTCGTTAAGTTCGATGAGAAAGGGCTGATACCCGCAGTGGTGCAGGACGCAAGGACCGGGGAAGTGCTGATGCTTGCGTACATGAACCGTGAGAGCCTCCTTCGCACCCTCAGCACCGGAAGGATGACCTACTGGAGCAGGAGCAGGGGAAAGCTCTGGGTCAAGGGGGAGAGGTCGGGCAACTTCCAACTTGTAAGGGAGGTCCGAGTTGACTGCGACGGCGATGCCCTCCTCTTCAAGGTGGAGCAGGTAGGAGCGGCGTGTCACACCGGATACAGGTCCTGTTTCTACAGGAAGTTGGAGGGAGAGAGATGGAAGGAGGAGGGGGAGAAACTGTTCGACCCGGAGGCCGTATATGGCGAGAAAACTTCGTAAGTTCCTCCTGCTCTTCCTGGCGTTCATATGTATCTACCTCATATTCGGTGAACACGGGCTTTGGAGGATGTGGAGGCTGAAGCGGAAGGAAAGGGAGCTTCGCAGGGAGGTGGCCGAGATAGAGGCCAGAAGGAAGCTCCTGGAGGAGGAGAGGAAAAGGTTGGAGGAGGGGGACCCGGAGCTGATAGAGAAGCTCGCCAGGGAGAGGTACGGCATGGTCAAGCCTGGGGAGAAGGTATACATAATCCTTCCACCTCCGGAGGGAAGGAAATGAAGAGGTTAATGCGCAGGTTACGGGGGGACCTTCTGACCGGAATCGTGGTGCTCGCCCCCCTCGTGGTTACCCTCTACATCTTCGTGCAGCTCTTCCTGAAGGTGGACAGGCTTTTAGGAAGGTTCATAAGGCCACTTCCGGGAGGTAGGGAGGTACCGGGATTGGGCTTTCTGGCCGTGGTCGTCCTCCTCGTCCTTGTGGGCATGCTTGCGAGAAGCGTGGTCGGGAGGACAGCGATAAGGGCTGGGGAAAAGCTGTTGACGAGGATCCCCCTGGTGAACCGGGTTTACTTAGCCGTACGACAGATAAGCCAGGCTCTGCTTTCGGGCCACAGGGTCCCCTTCAGGCAGGTCGTGCTGGTGGAGTTTCCAAGGAAGGGGGTATACTGCTTAGGGTTGGTCACATCGGAGGCTTGGGAAGGCATAGAGGTAGCGGGAGGCAAGGAGGACCTTTTGGCCGTCTTTCTGCCCACGACCCCGAACCCAACTTCAGGTTTCCTCCTCTTCGTCCCCGCTGAGGAAGTGATACCTTTGGAGATAAAAGTGGAGGATGCCCTCAAGATGGTCATATCCGGAGGAATGGTCTATCCCGAAGGGGAGGCGAAGGTATACCACAAAGGTCCATCTTAAGGCTCTGGGGAGATTTCTATGGAAGAGGAGAGCCTCAGGAAGATATTAGATAACCTCCGCAGGTACATAAAACAGGACCAGAGGTTCCTCCTCCGGGACCTCCTACATACCTTCCATCCGGCGGACGTCGCCTCCATCCTGTCCCACATGGACGACGAGGAAGTGGAATATCTCTTCGGACTTCTGGAGCCCGAGGTCGCCTCCGAGGTGCTGAGGGAGATGGACGAGGACGCCAGGGAGCACCTCCTGGGCCGCCTGGGCTTCGAAAGGCTGTCCGAAGTGGTGGGGAGGATGGAATCGGACGATGCGGCGGACATCATTTCGGAACTTCCCGAGGACAAGGCAGAAAGGGTCCTCGAAGATATGTCCCCCCAGGCCTCCCGGGAGGTAAGGGAGCTCCTCCAGCACAGGGAGGATACTGCCGGGAGGCTTATGGCCGTCGAGGTCGTGGCGGTGAACCAGGACGACACCGTTGACCGGGCCATAGCTGCCATAAGGAAGGCGGTCGACGAGATGGGGGAGTTCTACTACGTCTACGTCGTGGACGACGAAGGACGATTGGTCGGAGTCCTGCCGCTTGCGAGGCTCCTGGTCTCCCGCTCCGACAGGAAGGTGTCCGAGATAATGAAGAGGGATGTGGTAAGCGTGCCGGAGGATATGGACCAGGAGGAGGTGGCCCAGATCTTCCGAAGGTACGACCTCGTGGCCGTCCCAGTGGTGGACGAGGATGGCAAGCTCATAGGCCGCATCACGGTGGACGATGTTATGGAGGTCGTGGAGGAGGAGACTTCCGAGGACATAGGGAGGATGGCCGGGACCGACGAGACCATAAGGGAGGAGGCCGCATGGAAGATAGCATGGGCCCGTTTCCCATGGATACTTACGAGCCTCCTAAGTGGCCTCATATCGGGCTCGATAATAGGTGCCTTCCAGGGCACGATAGGTCGCTTCCTTCCCCTTACGGTCTTCATCCCTATAATCACTGCTATGGGGGGGAACATAGGCCTACAGTCCGCCTCCATAACCGTAAGGGGCCTCGCGCTCGGGAAGATAGACACCTTCGAAATTTGGAAGAGGGTGCTCAGGGAGGCCAGGGTCGGCATAATGATGGGGGTCTTCTGCGGGGGAACGGTGGGGCTCGTGGCCACGCTCTGGCACAAGAACCCGGCCTTCGGCCTGGTGGTCGGGGTGGCCATGTGGTGCGCGATATTGGTCGCAGCCACCATGGGCACGGTCGTCCCAATAATCTTCAGGAAGTTTAAGGTGGACCCCGCCATAGCTGCAGGTCCGTTCATCACTATGAGCAACGACATAACCGGCCTGGCCATATACCTCAGCATAGCCACGGCCATGCTCAAGTGGCTGGTGGAGTGATGGGATGCCCATCTGTCGGACAGAAGGAATAGTGCTCAGGTCTTACCCCTTCAGGGATACCAGCAAGATAGCCGTCCTCTACTCCCCGAAGTTCGGCAAGCTCGGGCTCGTGGCTAAGGGGGCGAGGAGACCTAAGAGCATCTTCGGGGGAAGCCTGGAGCCCATAACTTATATTAAGGTCACTTTCTACCACAGGGAGAACAGGGAGCTCCACACCCTCAGCCAGGCCGAGGTCGTCGAACCTTTCAGGGAGGTCAAGGAGGACATAGGCCTTCTGGGGTACGCCTCGGCGGCCTGCGAACTCGTGCTTAAGCTGACCCCTCCAGAATCACCGAACCCTTCCCTCTTCCGGGCCCTTTCGGACGTGCTCCGGGAGATGGAAAGGAGAAGGAAGGGGGAGGTGCTCCTGTGGTGGTTCGAACTTAGGGCGGCCGAAGCCCTCGGATACAGGCCGGAGTTCGGAAGATGCGTCTTCTGCGGGGGACCTTTGGAAGGGGCCTCCTTCGGGTTCAGGGCGGAGGCCGGAGGGGTCCTGTGCCCCAAGTGTGCGTCCGACGGGGACGTGCTCCTTTCCCCCGGAGCCGTCAAGCTACTGCTCAGGCTCCAGACCCTCCCTGCCTCCCGTGCGGCCGGGCTTTCCACCTCCGGGCCCGCAGGCGAGCAGGCACGGGGTGTGCTCCGGGCCCTGCTTTCATACCATACAGAAAGTAAGGAACTTAGGGCCCTGGACTTCCTCCGTAAGGTCGCCCACGGACCATAGCTATCCATAACCTCCCCTGACATCTGCGAACTTCCGCAACTTCCTCCGGAGGCTTGCTTTTCCCGAAGGAAGGGACTATATTAGGATGGAAACCCCCAAAAAGGAGGCGATGGCTATGCCCACGCTCTTCGGAAGGAAGGAAAAGGCGGAGGAGGCGGACAAGGCCGTCCCCTTAGGGGACGATCAGAAGGAGGAGCTCGAGGAGGACGTCTCCCTCCTTCAGAAGGAGGACAAGGCCTCCGTAAGGAAGGTGATCTCGGAGGTTAAGGAGACCATAAAGGAGGCCACGAGGGCCTCCCTCAGGGACGTGAAACTGTTGGAGGAGGGCAGGTGCCCCAACTGTGGTAGGAAGACCAGGCAGTTCCTCTTCACGACGGTATGCGAGTACTGCGGCTGGTCCTCCTTCATCACCCCCAAGAGGGGCCACGTGACCATCCACCTCAGGAACGGGGGGACCATAGAATCCCATACGGTCTTCCGGACCATCCAAGGGGATGTGTTGGGCATAACCGACGATGTGGTGCGGGTCAGGGTCCCGCAGGACAACATCGGGTACATAGAATACATCTGGACCGACGACGAGATAGCCGAGAGGAGGGAGCAACTCCGCAGGGAGAGGCTCGTGGTGTGCGATTGGTGCGGAAGGGAGGTGCAGTGGGACGAGTATGTGGCCGTGACATACGTGGCGTTCGGCAAGGAACAGCAGAAGTTCGTCTTCTGTTCCGAAAGGTGTAAGCAGGCGTTCCAGAAACAATATCCCACGAGGATACATAGGAACTGTTACGAACGACCCTGCGAAGGGTGCGACGAGTGCATAAAGAGATATCCCGACGAGGAGACTTGGGAGAAGCTCGAAGAGAAGCCAGCCAGGCCGGAGGACAAGAAGTGAATGGGATGCTGTTGCTTTTGGCCCTCTTGGGTTCCCCGCGGGCGGAGGATTTCCTCCCTCCCGATTCGGTAAGGGCTGGCATGAAGGGATACGGGCTCACGGTCTTCAAGGGCACAAAGGTGGACACGTTCGGAGTGGAGGCCCTCGGAGTGCTCAAGAACTGGGCCCCGAAGATGGACCTGATCTTGGTGAAGCTCTCCGGTGGGCCCGACGACCTGCTCGCCAAGGCCGGGGTGATAGCTGGGATGAGCGGCAGCCCGGTGTTCTTAGGGGAGCCCGGGAGGGAGAAACTTGTAGGAGCTGTGGCGTACGGCTGGACCTTTCCGAAGGAGCCCATCTGCGGGGTGACCCCTATAAGTTCCATGTTGGAGGTCGCCCGGAGGCCTTCGGGCTTTTCGAACTCCGTCCCGGATGCGGGGGAACTATCCCCTATAGCCACCCCACTCTGGCTCTCCGGTTTCTCCCCCTCGGTAGTAGGGAGGATGAGGGATGCCCTGAAGGAATTCGGGATGGTCCCGATATCCGGGGGGGGCTCGGATACCTCCGGGCCCTCCTCCCTCTCGCCGGGCTCCGCCCTGGGGGTGCAGCTCGTCAGGGGGGACGTCACCGCGACGGCCATAGGCACCCTCACATGGGTCAAAGGGGATACTGTGCTGGCCTTCGGCCATCCGATGTTCTCCTTGGGGAACACGGCCCTCCCTATGACAGGGGCTCGCATCTACGACGTATTTCCGAGCGTGTACAGGTCCTTTAAACTCGGCGTGGCTACGTCCCCTATGGGGGTCGTCCTTCAGGACAGGCTCCCGGCTATAGCGGGGGTGAGGGGCGAGGAACCGGATATGCTCCCAGTGAGGGTGGAAGTCGGGAGGAAGGAGTTCAGGTTCGAGGTGGTGAGGCATCCCCAGATGGGGCCGTTCTTCGTGTTCTACGGCCTGGCGAGCGTCGCCGAGGCCGCAGGTAAGTCGTCCGGGGAATCCTCGGTAGAGCTTAAGGGAAAGCTCTTCGTAGGGTCCGAAACCTTGAGGATAGGGAACTTCTTCTCCGGACTCGCAGCGCACTTCCAGGCTGCGGAGGATGTGAGCCAGGTCCTCTCGGCCGTAATGAAGAACCCCTTCAGGAAGGTCAGGGTGGATTCGGTATCCCTCAGGATCGAGCTGGACGAGGAGCTGAGGATCGCCTGGATGGACGGGGTGAGGGTGGACAGGAAGGCCGTGCGGCCCGGAGGGGACCTCGTGGCCCACGTCTTCCTGAGGAGGTACCTCGGGAGGAGGGACACCCTAAAGTTCTGCTTAAAACTTCCGAAGCATATAGAGGGTCAGCTCCTGCTCAGGGTCGGGGACGCATCCCATGCCCAAAGGTGGGAAATGGAGAGGGCACCGGGCGCTTTCACGGCCATGAACTTCTCCCAGCTTCTGAGGCGTTTGGAGGAGGCCAAGCGGAACGATGTGGTGTATCTGGAACTTGTATCCTCCGAGCGCGGAGTGACGGTGTCAGGAGATGAGCTTCCCAAGCTTCCCCCTTCCGCCCTCTCGATTCTAGCGCCCGTGACCCAGACCGCCGCCTATAAGCCCGTAAAGGAGGCGGTGGTCCTGAGGGAAGAACGTCGGGTGGACGCCGTGGTCCGGGGGGGACACATCGTGCGCCTCAGCGTCCGACGCCGGTGAGATGTCCGAGGAGATCGCAAGGAGGATAGCGAAGAGGTTGAGGGAGGCGGGATACGAAGCATACTTTGTGGGAGGATGCGTAAGGGACAGGATCTTGGGCGTGGAGCCAGCCGAGGAGGACTACGATATAGCCACGAACGCCCCTCCCCAGGAGGTCATGCGGATCTTCCCTCACACCAAGCCCGTGGGGGCCCAGTTCGGGGTGGTGCTCGTGATAGAGGGAGGGAAGGCCTTCGAGGTCGCCACATACAGGAGCGAGAGGGGATATTCGGACGGGAGGCATCCGGACGAGGTCTCCTTCTCCGACCTCAAGGAGGACGCCCTGAGGAGGGACTTCACCATAAACGCCCTCTACGAGGACCCCCTTACGGGGGAGATCTTAGACCCCGTGGGGGGGATGAGGGACCTGAAGGAAGGGGTCCTGAGGGCGATAGGGGACCCCTGTGAGAGGTTCAAGGAGGACAAGCTCAGGATGCTGAGGGCGATAAGGTTCTCCTCCTGGCTCGGATTCACGATAGAGCCCAGGACGTGGGACGCCATAAGGGCCTTGGCCCACGAGGTGACCACGGTCAGTCCGGAGCGGATATCCGAGGAGCTTCGTAAGCTTCTGACCAGGAGGGGAAGGGGAAGGGGCGTAAGGCTCCTCCACGAGTCCGGCATTATGGGACATATCCTCCCTGAGGTGGAAGCGATGGCGGGCGTCCCCCAGCCACCGGAATTCCATCCGGAAGGCGATGTGCTCGAACATACAGCCCTTACGCTCGAAAACCTCCACGGAGCATGGCCCTTGGACGACCCCCCTCCCGATCCTTCGTGGGAGCTCGCCCTGGGCGCCCTGCTCCACGATGTGGGGAAGCCTCCCACTTTCTCTATCGCCGACCGGATCCGTTTCAACAGGCACGAGGCCGTGGGGGCCCAGATGGCGGAAGGGATCTGCCGGAGGCTCCGAACTTCCAACGCCGTGAGGGAGAGGGTGGTCTGGCTCGTGAAGAACCATATGGTCTTGAAGGATATAGAAAATATGAGGAAAAGTACGAAGGTCCGACTGTTCTCCCATCCGGGCTTCCCTGAGCTTTTGGAGCTCCACAGGGCCGACGCCCTCGCAAGCCACGGAAAGCTCCAGGAATATGAAACCGCCCTTTCGGAATACAAGGACTTCCTCTCCCAGCCTCCACCCCTCAAGAGGCTCGTGACCGGCCACGACCTGATATCCATGGGGCTCGAGCCCGGGCCCATATTTTCGGAACTTCTCTCTAAAGTCGAGGACGCACAGCTTGAAGGGAAGGTGAGGACGAGGGAGGAGGCGCTGAAGCTCGTCAGGTCCCTGCTCGAGGAAGATGCTGTACGGGAAGGTTAGAGATTTCTCGGCGAGGGAAGGTTTGCTCTCCCCGGGGGACAGGGTCGTAGTGGCCGTGTCGGGAGGGCCGGATTCTGTAGCCCTCTTGGACATCTTGGACTATATAAAGGAGGAGCTCGGCCTCGAGCTCTTCGTCGCCCACCTCGACCACCGACTGAGGGGCGAGGAGGCGAGGAGGGACGCAGAATTCGTGGAGAGCATAGCCTCGGCCCGTGGCCTTCCCTTCGTCCTGGGGACCGAGGACGTGGGGGAACTCGCCCGGAGGGAGGGACTCTCCCTGGAGGAGGCAGCGAGGAAGGCGAGGTACAGGTTCTTGGAGAGGGTCTGCCGGAACCTGAGGGCGGAAAGGATAGCCCTGGGCCACACGTCGGACGACCAGGCCGAGACGGTGCTCATGAGGCTCGTGCGCGGGGGGGGAAGGAGGGGGTTGGCCGGGATGGCGCCCAAGAGGGGGAAGTTCGTAAGGCCGCTGCTTCCGGTCTCCCGGGAGGAGGTCTTGGAGCATCTGAGGGAGAGGGGGTTGGACTTCGTGGAGGACAGCACCAACCGTGACACTTACTTCCTCAGGAACAAGGTACG
>QNCW01000042.1 GCA_003645885.1 Candidatus Latescibacterota bacterium
ATCCTGGGAGGAGGACTACGGCCTGTACTTCTTCGACTTCGAGAAGGGCACGGTGGGAAAGGCCATATACGACGACCCTGAGTGGAACGACGTCGACCCAGTGGCCCTTGTGGAGCATCCCGGACCGAAGGGGAGGATAACGATAGTCGTGGACAGCAAGAGCACGGGACACCTTCAATGCCTCAGCGTCTACGACTCCGACCAGCCGGACGTGCAGAGGCTCAGGCCGGGCCAGGTGAAGAAGGTCAGGTTCGTGGAGGGGATACCCGTAAGCAGAAAGGAGGCCGAAAGGCTTTCCAAACTTCCCTTAGGTATAGGGCAGGCCGGACCTGGCTCAACCTCGAACGGGGCGACATGCTTCGTGCAGACCAGGATAATAGGGGAGGCCCCCGTTGAGGAGGACGGATCGTTCTACGTCGAGATAGCTGCGGACACCCCGTTCTTCATCCAGCTTTTGGACGAGGACGGCCTGGCGCTTAAGACGATGCGAGGGTGGATGTGGGTGAGGAGGGGAAGCAGGAGGGGATGCATAGGCTGCCACGAGGACAAGGAACTTGCCCCCAGGGAATGGGTGGGGATGGCGCTTAGGAAGGCGACGCCCGCGCAGATAGGTTATCCCGTCAAGGCCCCTCCGGAGGAGAGGAAGACCTTGGACTTCAGGAGGGATATTATGCCGATAATCAGGGCCAGGTGCGTAGGCTGCCATTCTGGCCCCTCCCCTGCAGGAGGGTTGGACCTGAGCCCCGAAATGGTTGAGCACGAGGAAGGAACTTTCTTCAACAAAGCCTACGAAAGCTTGCTCCAACCTGTGGAAGGCAAGCCGTTGTCGGTAGGCGGCAGGTACGTCCATCCGGGCGACTCCAGGGACAGCCCCCTCATCTGGCACCTCTGGGGAAGGCAGCTCGGGGAGCAGTATGATAAGGTACCTTACGTAAGGCCGATAGTACAGATGCCCCCGGGGAAGCCCCTGAGCGATGACGAAAGAAGGCTCTTCGCAGAGTGGATAGACCTCGGGGCCCAGTGGGACAACATACCTGGTCCCGACCCGTACGAGACTCTCGAGGGAAGGTGAACCTGAACCAGGGAGGAGGATGGAATGGCGAAGAGACGGTACGATGTAGTGGTGGTAGGTGGAGGACCTGCTGGAGTGACCGCTGCCCTTTCCGCGCAGAATACTTATCCTGAGAAAAGCATAGCCCTGATACGCAGGGAGGAGGTGGCCCTCATCCCTTGTGGTATCCCTTACGTGTTGCACACACTCGCCGGAGTGGACGACGACATAATGCCGGACCAACCTTTGAAGTCCAAGGGGATAGATATCATCGTCGATACTGTCGAAGGACGGGACGGGGACGTGCTTCTGATGGAACGGTCTGGCAAGATATCCTTCGATCGTTTGGTCTTAGCGACGGGGTCGGTCCCCTTCGTACCCCCCATACCGGGGATAGATCTGGATGGAGTGTACTTCGTACGTAAGCAAAGGCCTTATTTGGAGAAATTGAAAGATGCTGTCTCCGAGGCTCGGAAGGTAGTGGTGATAGGCGGGGGGTTCATCGGGGTAGAGGTGGTGGACGAACTTGTGAAGGCGGGCAAGCAGGTGACGCTCATAGAGAAGTTGCCCCACCTTCTTCCCTTGGCTATGGACCCGGAGTTCGGGGACATGGTCCAGGAGGAGCTAAAGGGCATGGGTGTTGAGGTGAGGGTTGGGGAGAGCGTGAAGGAGATCACGGGGAACGGGAAGGTGGACGGCGTCCTCGTGGAGGACGGCACCCGTATACCTGCGGACCTCGTCATCGTCTCCGCCGGATACAGGCCGAACATAGAATTGGCCCGGAAGCTCGGCCTGGAATACGATGAGAGGTACGGGGTGATAGTCGACGAGTACCTCCGGACGTCCGACCGGAGGATGTTCGCGGTGGGGGACTGTGCGGCCAAGAAGCACTTCTTCACCGGGGAGTTCTCGAAGATAATGCTGGCGTCCACTGCCATGGCCGAGGGGAGGCTCGCCGGGTCCAACCTGTTCTCCATAAAGGTAGTGCGTAAATATCCCGGGGTCTTAGGTTCCTTCTCCACCAAGGTGGGGGAGGTGGCCTTCGGGGTGTCAGGCATCACCGAGACGGCGGCCAGGGACCTCGGGATAGATTACATCGTCGGCACCGCGGAGACAGTGGACCGCCATCCCGGTAGGCTTCCGGGAGCAAGTAAGGTCTACGTGAAGCTCCTCTTCGCCCGATATTCCCACGTGCTTCTGGGGGCGCAGGTGAGGGGAGGGGACTCCGTCGGCGAGATGGTGAACATGTTCGCGACGATGATATTGGGCAAGATGACCGACATGGACATAGATGTGCTTCAGATAGGGACGCATCCCCTCCTGACCCCTTCGCCGATAGTCTATCCTGTGATAAACGCGACCGTGAGCGCCATCCTGAAGTGGTACAACCAGGGGAAGGGCTCGGGTTGAGGCATCGAAAAGGGTGGGGGTACGGCCATCGTGCCCCCGCAAAACCCAAAATTCGATGAAAGCTATAATTATCTGCGTCTCGGTCCACCACGGCAACACCAAAAAGGTCGCAAGGGCCATGGCGGAGGTCTTAGGGGCCGAGGTACTGGGACCTGAGGAGGTCGAAGTTGAAAGGTTGCAGGACTACGACCTCATCGGGTTCGGTTCCGGCATATACTTCGAGAGACCTCACAGGAGGGTCCTCTCGTTCGTTGAGAAGTTGCCGGCCCTCGAGGGCAAGGGAGCCTTCATATTCTCGACGAGGGGCGCTGGCCCCGCTGGATTATACCACAGACCCCTGAGGAAAAAGCTCTTGGAGAAAGGATTTAGAATAGTAGGGGAGTTCTCATGTAAGGGGTTCGATACGGTCGGACCTTTGAAGCTTTTCGGGGGCATAAATAAGGGGAGGCCGAACGAGGAAGACCTGAGGCGAGCGAGGGAGTTCGCGGAGGGTCTGAAGGCCCAAGTTGAAGGAGGGATGAATTATGCGTAAGATGTTGGCGTTGTGGTTGCTCGTGCCGAGCTTAGCTTATGGAGGCAAACTTCCAGTCTTCGTGAACGTTACGAAGGAGGCAGGTATAAACTTCCGTCATACGTTCGGGGACGAGCATATGAGTTCCATATTGGAGGCCACGGGGCCCGGATGTGCGTTTTTGGACTACGACCAGGACGGGTACTTGGACATATACGTGGTCCAGGGATGTTACCTTGAAGGGATAAGTGATCCCGATTCCCCCTACAAGGGCAGGAACCTTACTAACAGGCTTTACCACAACAACGGGGACGGAACGTTCACCGACGTCACGGAGGAGGCCGGCGTCGGTGACGCCGGCTACGGTATGGGTGCCACGATAGGCGACTACAACAACGACGGCTATCCGGACATATACGTATCCAACTACGGGCCGAACGTCCTCTACAGGAACAACGGGGACGGTACTTTCACCGATGTTACGGAGGAAGCCGGGGTGGGATGTCCCCTCTGGAGCGTGAGCGGATGTTTCCTGGACTACGACAACGACGGCGACCTGGACTTATATGTGGGGAACTACTTGGACTTCGACCCGGACTTCAAGGTCTGCTTCTCCGCCGAAGTCTTCCCAGGTCCCCTTTCCTATGCGGGCCAGCCCGATGTCCTCTACCGCAACAACGGCGATGGCACGTTCACGGACGTCACCAGGGAGGCCGGGGTCTACAACCCAGAGGGTAGGGCTATGAGTGTGGGGGCCGGGGACTTCGACGGGGACGGGGATATGGACATATTCGTGTGCAACGACGCCATGGGGAACTACCTATACAGGAACAATGCAGATGGGACTTTCACGGAGGTGGCCGAGGAGGTTGAGGTCTCCATGGGGGAGTTCGGGGAGGCGGTGTCCTCCATGTCCCCGGACTTCGCAGATTACGACAACGACGGGGACCTGGACATCTTCGTGCCGGACATGGGATATTGTTGTCTTTACAGGAACATGGGGAGGTACTTCGAAGGTGTCACGGCCTCGGCCGGGGTGGCGGCGGTCCTCGGGCAGTACACGTCCTGGGCCGGGTACTTCGTGGACTACGACAACGACGGATGGAAGGACCTTTTCATAACTAACGGAGATGCCCATCACCTGTACCCCGAGGAGGACATACTCTTCAGGAACAACCACGATGGAACTTTCACGGACGTTGCCCTCCAGTCCGGAGATTACTTCACGAGCGAGGAGTACATAGGCAGGGGAGCTGCCGTAGGGGATTACGACAACGATGGGGATATGGATATATATGTAGCGAACTTGGACGGCCCAGGGGTGTTACTCCGAAACGATGGGGGTAACAGAAACAACTGGCTGACCCTGAAGCTCGTAGGAGTTAAAAGCAATAGGGACGCCGTGGGAGCGTGGGTGACGGTTAAGGCCGGGGACCTCGTGCAGGTGGGGCAGGTAGGGGCGGGGGGAGGTTACCTTTCCACCAAGGACATAAGGTTGCACTTCGGCCTCGGCGACCATCCGAAGGTGGACGAGATCGAGATCAGATGGCCGAGTGGCATAGTCCAGAACATAAAGAACGTAGAGGTCAACCGGATACTCACGATAACCGAACCTGCTAAGGTAACGAGGGGGGAGTAAGATGTGGCTCCTCTTGACCTTGCTGGCCGTGCTGCTTTCAGCTTCCTCCGGAGGGGAGGACTGGAAGCTCAGAAGACAAAGGATAATGTGGGCTTACGAGGCAAGGCCCAAGGGCAACAGGACCGACCACTTCGTCAGGGAGGACTCTTTCTACATCTCCCCCATCCAGATGGCCATATCTAAGGACGGAAGGTGGCTGTATGTAGTCTGCGAGAAGGCGGACGCCCTCCTGGTCGTGGACGCTAAGAAGAGGAAGGTGGTGAAGGAGGTGAAGGTCGGGGTCCATCCCTTCGGGGTGTGCGTATCCCCGGACGGAAGGTGGATATACGTCTCAAACAGGTGGACCGACGATGTTTCGGTGATAGATGCCAGGAAGCTTGAAGAGGTTAAGGCGATACCCGTAGGGTTCGACCCCCACGGGCTTGTGACGGATAAGGATGGCAAGTACCTGTATGTTGCGAACCTGGCCTCGGACGACATCTCGGTGGTGTGCCTGAAGTGCGGGAAGGAGATAAAGAAGCTCAGGGCCGGACACCAGCCCTTCGAGGTCGCCCTCTCGCCGGACGGGAGATACGTATATGTAGCAAACCAGCTCTCCAACCCGGTCCCCTTCAGGGAGCCCCCCGTCCCCGAGGTCACGATAATAGATACGAGGACAAATTTTGTAGTGGACAGGAGGGACCTCTACGCCACGACCATACTCCAGGGCGTAGAATGCTCCCCGGACGGCCAGTTCACGGTCGTGGCCTTGGAGCTTCCCAAGAACCTCATACCCGAGACCCAGATATATCAAGGTTGGATGGTGACCTACGGCATAGCGTTCCTCGAGGCTAGGCCCAGGGGGAGGGTGGCCTTCCTGCTCCTGGACGAGATGAACAAGTACTACGCAGACCCCTTCGAGCTCGTCTTCTCGCCGGACGGGAGGTACCTATACGTCTCCTGCAGCGGGGCGGACGTGATCTCGGTCGTCGACATGGATAAGGTGAGGAAGATCTTAAAGGTAGAGGACGGCAAGATAGGAATATCCGACGATACCATAAGGAGGTACGCAAGACACTTGGCCCTGAGCAACGAGTATGTCGTGGCACGGATACATACCGGCTTCAGGGACGACGGAAACCCCAAGAATCCCAAACTAAAGGGTTATAACCCAAAAGGACTTGCCATCTCGCCCGACGGAAGGTGGCTTTATGTGGCCTGTAGGCTCTCGGACGAGATAGCTGTGGTGGACACGAGGGAGAACAGGGTGGTGGACGTCATAGACTTGGGTGGTCCCAAGGTCATGACCAAGGTGAGGTGGGGCGAGTACCTCTTCAACCACAGCGTCATAAGCTTCCAGGACCAGTTGAGCTGCAACACATGCCATCCCGAGAACAACGTGGACGGCCTCCTCTACGACATAGCCATAGATGGCGGGATGGGGATGAACGTGATAGACAACAGGACCATGAGGGGGGTCGCCTTCACAGCACCCTTCAAGTGGAACGGTAAGAACCCCAACCTGGCCCGCCAGGAGGGTCCGAGGGCGGCCCAGCTCTTCTTCAGGTCTTTGGGGTTCGTGGGGGAGGACAGGGAGGCGGTTGTGGCGTTCATAGAGTCCATACCCCTTCCCCCAAACAGGTACCGTCCGCTTCCTGACCGTCCGCTCCTGGCCTCAGCCGACGACGACCCTCCAGAGCTTCTGACCCCCCTCCAGAAGATAGGGAAGAAGATATTCGAGAGGGCTTACACGAAGGACGGTAGATACATACCCATAGCCAACAGGTGCATAACTTGCCATCCTCCACCTTACTACACCGACAGGCTCCTGCACGATGTGGGGATACACGCTCCGTTCGACACGGACTTCGAGTTCGACACCCCACAGCTCAACAACATAGCCGACACCGCCCCTTACCTACACGACGGGAGGTCCTGGACGTTGGAGGAGATATGGACCGTGCACGGACTTGAGGACCTGCACGGGGTGGTGAGCGACCTTACGAAGCAGGAGTTCACGGCGCTCATAGAGTACCTGAAGTCGCTTTGAAGGGGGTGCACGATGGTAGGGGTTATATTAACTATCTTGCTTTTAGGCACATCGTCCCAAGCGGTTCAATCCCCACCCATATACGGGAATTGGAGGACCTACACCACGGAGGACGGGCTGCCCAACAACCATATCTATTGGGTCGAGGTGGATAAGGTCAGGGAGGACTGCGTGTGGCTCGGCACGGACGAAGGGCTGGCGTGTCTCCATCCGAGCACGGGGGAGGTGGAGCACTACACCCCGAAGGATGGGCTCGGACATCAGGCGGTGATGGCCATAGCCGTTGATCCCAAGACCGGGGACCTCTGGATAGCAACGTTCGGCGGGCTGACTTGGTTCTCGGGAGGGAAGTTCAGGAACTACACCCAGGACAACAGCGGGCTTGCGAGCAACGTGGTCTTCGGCGTAACCATACAGGGCGACACCATATGGGCCGCCACGACCGCGGGTGCCAGCAGGTTCATACCGAGGACGAACTCCTGGATGACGTATTCATCGGCCAACGCACCCTTCGAGGAGAACTGGTGCTACAACGCAGCCCCCGGGCCTCCGGGCAAGGTGTACATAGCAGCATGGGGTGGTGGGATATTGGAGTACGACGTCGCAAGGGACTACTGGCAGGCGTACAAGGACCCCGACAAGGAGTTCGAGATAGATCTCTTTCCAAACGACGGACTCGTGCACGACATAATCACCGCGGTCTCTTACGAGGACAGCGTGATATGGGCCTCCACCTACTTCGGCCTGAGCATATACGACCATTGGAGGAGGTGGAACTCCTACTTCGAGGACGACAGCGGGCTTGCGAGCGAGTTCATAAACTTCGTGAGGGCACAGCCGGGCACACACATAGGTTGGATATGCACGGACAAGGGTTTGAGCGTGTTCGACTACGATACCAACCGCTGGGTGACCTACAAGCCCTTGGATTCCCACGGGCACGAGGGGGTGGTGAAGATATACGAGGGAGGAAAGCTCTTGGAGACCTTCCACCAGGAGCCGAGCATAGGTAACCAGTTCGTGCTCTCGGTGGACTTCGAGGGGAAGGACGTGGTGTGGGTTGGGACCGAGCACGTCGTGAGCAGGGGAGTTAAGCTTCCGGAACAGATAGGAATGAAGTAAAGGGAGGAGGCAGAGATGGGAGCAGAGGTAGATTTTAAGGTGAAGGAGGTTGGGGCCTGCCCGGAGGAGATGGTTCCAGTGCAGGAGGTTTCAGAGGACCACAGGATGACGGAGGCTGAGAAGGAGGAGCTCGAAAAACTCAGGGCCCTCATAGCCAAGATGGGCAAGCCCAAAAGGAGGGTGGTGCAGAAGAAGCGCATAAGTGCGCCTGAAGTGCTCAACGAGGCCCCGACTTACGGCTCAGCGTTCTCAAGGGGGCTCAGGATAGAACTTCCTGGGTACTCCCTCCTCTTCATCTCTGGAACTGCGAGCGTGAACGAGGAGGGAAAGACAGCACATGTGGGCGACTTCAAGGCCCAGGTGTGGAGGACTTTCAGGAACATAACGGCGCTTTTGGCCTCGGAGGGCGCCACATGGTACGATGTGGTGCGCACGACCTGCTACCTCAGGGATATAGACAGGGACTACAAGGCGTTCAACGAGGTAAGGACGCAGTTCTACAAGGAACTTGGGCTGGACCCCCTGCCTGCGAGCACGGGGGTGCAGGCCAAGATATGCAGGCCGGACTTGCTTGTTGAGATAGAGGCGATAGCCATAATACCCAAGGAGGAATAAAAAATCAAGGAGGGGACTATGAGGAGGGTCTCTTCCCTTCTGAGCTGGCTCCTCGTGCTGGTCTCGGCCACACTCTCCTGGGGGATACCCGACAGCCTCAGGTACGCCAACACTCCTGACGATATGGTTCCCTACAGAAGGATAAAGCCTTACAAGAGGTACTTCCTAGTGCCCCTGGAATACACGGGACCGGGCAGGGAGTATCCCGAGCCAGATCCTTCCACCCTTAAGTCTGTGAAGATAGGATACATAGGACCACTCTACAGGGTATTGGATCCAGGGATCTCCGTCACCCCCCAGTACTTCGAGATAGGCCAGAACATGCTCAGGGGCGCACAGATGGCCATAGACGAGGCCAACGCTAGGGGAGGGTGGAGGGGGATACTTCCGTACGAACTTGTGCTCAAGAACGACACCGCCGAGCAGGTGGACGACACATGGATGTGGGGACCTGTTGGAAGTAACGTAGTGGACCTCATATGGAAGGACAAGGTATGGGCCCTATTTACCACCATAAGCAGCGAGAACTCCCACATCCTCATAAGGATAGCCCTTAAAGCCGAGATACCCATAATGGGAACTGCGGACACCGACCCAACGTTCGTCGAGACCAAGATACCCTGGCTGTTCAGGTGCATATCGGACGACAGGCTTCAGTGTTACATCCTTGCGAAGTACGCTTACGAAAAGCTTGGCCTCAAGCACGTGGCCATAATAAGGGTGAACGACAGGTACGGTAGGGTGGGGGTGAAGGAGTTCAGGGAGGCTTCCCGCAGGCTCGGACATCCCGTGCTCTTCGAGGTGAGATACCCGAGGATGAGCACGGACTTTACGGCGCAGCTTGCGAGACTCGAGGCTGCGAGGAAGATAGTCGACGGAGTGCTCGCATGGGGCAACGACTACGAAACGGCCCATCTCGTCAGGGAGATAAGAAAAAGAGGTTTCGATGTGGCCATACTCTGCTCGGACAGGGTGATAACCGACAGGTTCCTCAAGATAGCAGGTCCTGCGGCCGAAGGTGTCATAGCCTCATGTCCCTGGAACCCCGAGAGCAAGGACCCCGTGTACCTGGCTTTCAAGGAAAGGTACCAAAAGAGGTACGGCGTCCCGCCCGAGACGTACGCAGCCCATGCGTACGACGGGATGAACATGCTCATAGAGGCGATAGAGAAGGCCGGCCTCAACAAGGCTAAGATTAGAGATGCGTTAGATGAATATAGAATTCATCCCTACCACGGGGTAACTGGGACGATAATACTCAACGATGTTTACACGGATGTGGGGCCGGTCTCAATAGCGATAGTCAAGGGAGGGAAGTTCCACTTCTACTCCGAGGAGGAGCTGGGGATACGCCTTTGCAGGTACGTTAAAAAGTAGAGGTTGGAAAGCAAAAACCTAACTGTGGGGCAGGCCCTGTGCCTGCCCGATCGAGGGAGGGTAGATGAGGTTCAAGGCTATTTTGGGGCTTTCCTTAGCCTTCTGCCTCTTAGGCTCCGTGTTGTTCGCCCGCACGGGGACCAAGGCGAAATATGTAGGGGCCGAGGTCTGCATCTCGTGCCATAAGATGGATTCTTTGGGCAACCAGTTCAGGAGGTGGCTCGGGACTCCCCATTCGAGGTCCTGGGTCATGCTACAGAGCAAGGAGGCCAAGGAAGTTGCAGAAGAGATGGGGATAGAGGACCCTCAGAAGAGTCCCGCCTGCCTCAGGTGCCACGCTCCGGTCTTCAGAGATACTTCCCTCTGGTGCAAAAGCTTCCATCCTGAGGACGGGGTCCAGTGCGAGGCCTGCCACGGCCCGGGGAGCCTCCATGTGAAGGCCATGAAGGCCGGAAGGATGACCGAGGAGGCGATGCTTCCCAAGCCCAAAGGGAAGAGGTTCTGTATGACCTGCCACGCAGGTGCCCCGCATCCTACAGGGAAGTTCAACTACAAGAAGTTCTGGAGGAGGGTGGCACATCCCCTGCCCAAGGGTTCCAGACGATGAAGGCATTAAGCTTGGGTCTTATCATCTTCCTCTGGGGGACGACATTGGCCGGTCCCCCTTTGCCTTATAAGGGCCAGGTCTACAGGAGCCTTCCGGACACGGTAAGGTTCCCCGGACCGAGGAAGGCGAGGGGGGACACTTCAGTCCGGGAGGTGAGGGTAGGACTCTTCGGACCGTCCCTCAAGCCGAAGCCGGGGATATCGACTTCGCAGACCGCAAGGATGGGCCTGAGCTTATTTAGGGGGGCGAAGCTTGCCCTCGACGAGGCGAACGAGGAAGGAGGATATAAGGGAAGGCCCTTCGTGCTCGTGCACAGGCAGGTGGACGGTCCTTGGGGGATAGCGAGCAGGGAGATGGTAAGGTTGGTGTACGAGGACGAGGTATGGGCGGTATTGGGCTCTGTGGACGGGCCCAACTCCCACATAGCCGAGCAGATATGTACCAAAGCTTGGGTCCCAGTCGTGACTCCGACGGCCACAGATCCCTCCCTCACCCAGGTAAACGACCCTTGGCTCTTCAGATGTATACCCACGGACGAGGACCAGGCCGCTACCTTGGCTGAATATATATTTCATGTAAAAGGTTACACTAAGGTCGGGGGTGTATTTCTGGACGACGACAACGAGAACTACGGAAGGATAGGGATGGGGGAATTTGAGAGGACGGCGAGGAGGATGGGACATCCCTTGACCATGAAGGTGGGGTTCAGGCTCGGGCAGAAAGATTTCTCCGATCAGGTCGAACTTGTGACGAAGGACGGGCCGGAAGCTCTGGTCATCTGGGGAACCCCCGAGGAGTCAGGAAGGTTCGTGAGGGAGTTGAGGGAGGCGGGGCTGAAGCAAGACGTCTTCGGAAGCAGCGCCCTGGCCGTGCCCACCTTCCTCGAGGCCGCTGGGAGGTGGGCCGAAGGCGTGACGGTGGTGTACCCTTACGACCCCTCGAGGCCCGACTCCCTCACCCAACAGTTTAACAGGAGGTTCACGGAGAGGTACGGGGAGCCCCCGGACTTCTACGCAGCTTACGCCTACGACGGTATGAGGATGATAATATATGCTATAAGGAAGGCAGGGCTCAACCAGGGGAGGATAAGGGACGTCCTTGCGGGGATCAGGGGTTTCCCCGGCGTCACGGGGCCCATAACCTTGGACGGTTCGGGGAACAGGGTGACTCCCTTAAAACTTGCGGTCGTCAGGGGCGGGAGGTTCGTGGATACCGGATGGAGTTGGGGGAGGAGCCATCGAAGACCTTGAGCTGACCTATCTTTGATGTTGGATTCCTTGTTCAGGGTCCGAAGGTAACTCATCCCAACCTTCCCACGGCCTCCCCCCTGACCTGCTTCCTGACCTTCTCGCTTTCCGCTGTCAGGGCCTCTCGGTTCCCTTCCGTTATCCGGACGAGCTTGGGAGGAGGGTCGGAAGGGAAGGAGTCGGCCAGTTCGGGCCCTAAAAGTTCCCCGAGGACGTCGGGACCCCAACCTCCCGTAAGCTTCCGTACGCCCTCCTTGCCTTCCCTCCTGAACATCTCCCCTACCGCTGCCAGGACGAGGGCGTTTCCCGAGATGCAGGCAAGTTCCGCCTCCCTAAGGGCATAACGGTTACCGTTGAAGGATATCGTGAGCCCCCCGCGGGACCTCAGCCATCCGAAGGCCTCCATGTCCGTTATGCTGTCGCCCACGTACAGGGCGTGCTCGGGACGGACCCCCTCCCTCGTCAGGGCTTCCTCCAAGGCCCTGGCCTTCTCCTCGCCGCCTACAGGACGTACATCCTCGGCCATCCTCCAGCACGAGGTCCCCGGGAGCACCTTCCAGAATATCTCGTCCATCCTGAGCGCCACCTCGCGGGATTCTGGGTCGAGGTCATTGGGGGCCTTCGCCTCAGGGGGGAGCTGGATTAGGGGCATGCCGACTATCTCCTCGAGCAACTCGCCCAGAAGCCTCCTCTCCTCCTCCCTCACCTCGTATCGGTCGAAGGCGACCTCGGTGCTGTAGGTTCGATCCTCCGGGAGGTCCAACGCACGACACAGGGCCCTCACGTACGGACAGTAGCTCGTGCTTATCATGTAGACGGGCATGCGGGCCTTCAGGAACCCGATGGCCTCCTTCGCTCCGGGCATGAGCAGGAGGGTAGCTTCGGAGAACTCCTCGGCGTCCCCGTCGGAGACCCCGTAGGCCCTGAGGAACGGAAGGATGAGCCTGAGCGTGTCCCCGGGCCTGTACCCGGGCTTCCTCACGACATCCGCAAGGTAATCGTCGTACCTGCTTACCCTCTCGAAGAAGGCGGCTCCCTCAGGAAGGAAGCGCTCGCAGAGTTCGTAAGCGTTGTCGTTCTTCGAGATCGGGCCTTCGCAGTCTGTGGCGTATAGCTTCACAGGAACATGGTCCTGAGCTCGGGACATTCCTCATCCTCCCTCCTTGGCGAACCCTATGCTCCCCGTCCTCTCCCTCCTTAAAAGCAGGACTATCTGATCGCCCACGCTCCTGAGGTTGGAGTCCACTATCTCCCAGCCGTCCTGGACCAAGGAGTTGAGCTTCTCGTTGACGGTATCCTTGCCCCTCCCACCGAGGAGGGGGACCTGTTCCACCTTCATCCGGACCAGCCTATATTCCCACTTAGCCATATCCCCTCCGATCGTAGCCATTCCCTTATGCTCTCGGCTATCCCTCGGCCGTCCAACCCTAAGATCCGCAGGACCTCCTCCCTTCTGCCCTGTTCCACGAACCTGTCCGGTATCCCGAGCCTGAGCACCCGGACGGAGGAAAGCCCGGAGTCCTCCAA
>QNCW01000043.1 GCA_003645885.1 Candidatus Latescibacterota bacterium
ACTCTTCACCAAGCTCGGGCTCCTCATAAAGAGGCGCTCCCCGTTCAGGTACACGTACATCGTCGGGCTTGCGAACGACTACATAGGGTACATCCCCGACAGGGAAGCCTTCGGCCTCGGGGGTTACCAGGTCTGGACAGGGTTCCACAGCTTCGTGGCGGAGGGGACGGGGGAGATGATAGTCGAGGAGGCGGTGAGGATGCTTTCGGAACTTTACGAGGAGGTCCGATGAAGTTTACACGGATGACCGTCAACCCCAATCAGATGGGCGGTCCGTGGCTTGCGGATACCGGTGGCCACCATCGTGGAGATGGTCGCCGAGGGGCCCGACTTGGAGCGTGAGGGCATCTACGAGGCCCTCAAATATGCTGCGGAGGGCTGTACGTGAGAGGGAACTATCCATTATGCAGGATGGATCGAGCAGTGGGAGGCGGGAATCCAGAAGATTTTGGACGAGTGCAGGAGGAGGGTGGTGCTCGGCCACAGCACCGATTCCTTCGGCCCCCCAACGGTCCGGAGCTCATGGAGAAGTATGCCGAGGCCTTCCATAAGGTCCTCGTGGAACACAGGGGGAAGTTCCTGGACATGGTGAGGGAGGGTTCTGTCTGAGGACCGTCGTTATCGTGGACGACCACTTCCCGGGGTGAGGGGACATGGACGACCTTGACGAAAAGGCGTTAGAGCATTTTCCCGGACGTGTTGTACGCAAGGATTTGGTCAACAACCTTAAAGGGCAGATGAACGTGCCCGCCTACGTTCTGGAGTATCTCTTAGGCAAGTACTGTGCCTCTGCCGATGGGCAGGTCATCGAGGCTGGACTTCGTGAGGTCAAGCGCATCTTAACGGAGCATTACGTCCGTCCTGACCAAGCCGAATGGTTCAAATCTAGGGTACGTGAACGGGGCAGTCACCGGGTCATAGATAAGGTTAAGGTCCGCTTGGTCGAGACGGAGGACAAATATTGGGCGAGCCTCGTCAATTTGCAGATCGATCGGGTGCACATAGGCGAGGACTTGGTCCGACGCTACGAAAGGCTCTTAGGAGGTGGAATCTGGGCTGTAGTTGAGTTAACGTATGACCCAGAGCTCGTCCACAAGGGTGAACTGCGTCCCTTCGTCATCCAGGAACTCCGTCCGATCCAACTGGCGGGAGGCAACCCTTTGGCGGAGGTGAAGGAGAAGCGGACGCACTTCTCCCGTAGTGAGTGGATGGACCTGCTCTTGCGCAGCGTGGGTCTGGAGCCAGGGGCGCTGCCTCAGCGATTGAAGATGCTCTATCTGTCCCGCCTCATCCCGCTCGTGGAAAACAACTACAACCTCGTGGAGTTCGGCCCACGGGGAACGGGAAAAAGTTACGTGTATCGGGAAATCTCCCCTTACGCTATCTTAGTTTCCGGTGGGGAGGTCACGGTTCCGAGTTTATTCGTCTCCCACGTCGGACGTGGGCGCATCGGTCTGGTCGGGTTGTGGGATGTGGTCGCCTTCGATGAAGTCGCAGGTTTGACCCGCCTTGCCAACCCTCAGGCGATCAACTTGCTCAAGGACTACATGGAATCGGGCAGTTTCAGCAGGGGAAGGGAAGAGATTTCTGCCCTGGCAGCTCTGGTCTTTATTGGCAACATCAACTTAGACGTGGAAACGGTCCTGCGCACAAGCCATCTCTTCACACCCTTCCCAGCCGATATGCAGGACCTCGCCTTCCTCGATCGTTTCCATGCTTACCTGCCCGGCTGGGAGATCCCGAAGATGACCAGCAACCTACTCACCTCCCACTTCGGTATGGTGGTGGATTACCTCGCCGAGGTGTTCCGTGAACTTCGCAGACTGAGCTTCGCTGACGCTGTAGATGAGCACTTCGAACTCGGCGATGCCTTGAACAAGCGCGATGAGAAGGCGGTACGCAAGACCGTCTCCGGCTTTCTGAAGCTGCTACATCCCGACGGCAACTGGTCGAAGGAGGAGCTGGAGGAATACCTGACCTACGCCTTAGAGTTCCGCAGGAGGGTCAAAGAACAACTTCGGCGAATGGGGGGTGTGGAGTACTGGAACACTTCTCTGTCGTACAAGGAGAGGGGGACAGGTGAGGAGAAGTTTGTCTCCCTTCCCGAGCAGGGGGAGGCGGCGGTCATCCCACCGGACCCGCTTCCACCTGGAGCGACCTTTACCGTGGGCTGGGATGTGGAAAGTGGGCGCTACGCCCTCTTCCGGGTGGAAGTGGCTCTGATGAAGGGAAGCGGCTACGTAACCACGGGGGCGGTGGGCTCGGCGATGCGGGAGGCTGTGCGCACCGCTTACGACTTCCTCCGAAGCAATATCCATCGCTTCACCGTTGAGCGTTCCTTAGAGGACTTACAGGTGCATTTTCAAGTGGTGAACCTCATGCAGGCGAAGGAAGGAAGCCAGACCGCTTCTGCGTTCTTCGTTGCGTTGTTCTCCGCCCTCGTGGGCAAGCCGGTGCGGGCGGCGACGGTGGTACTGGGAGAGATCACCGTGCAGGGAGGAGTTCTTCCAGTGAGAGAACTGGCGGAGTGCGTTCAACTTGCCCGGGAGAACGGCGCCCGAAGGGTGTTGGTGCCCATAGCGAACGCCAAGGACATCCCCCAAATCCCCTCGGAGATTCTATCCGGCTTAGAACTGGCCTTCTATGCCGACCCAAAGGACTGCCTGCTTAAGGCTCTGCAGGAGTGAACGATATGGCTGTCAGGTTTCAAGCACATCTCCAAAGGGGTGGCATCGGCCTGGACGAGACGGTGAGACTGCTGAAAGCCTACGGACAGCATGGCAGTTGGGAGGAGGTGCGCCGACTGGCCCTACGGGAGAACATCCTCGGCAAGACCTCAGACCACACGGTCGAGGACATACTACGTGCCTTCAAACGCCGATTCCTCTGCGATCTAGGGTTGCCACCTGTGGAACTAGTATCCCAGATGGTAGGGACGGACCTTCCCGAAGCTGCAAGAAGACAGGTCCTTTTCCCATATTTTCTGGTCAGCGACCCCCTGGTGAAACGATGCTACTGTGACCTAGTGCTGGAGCGCCTCACCTCGAACCGAGCGACCCTCACAGGCGCCGAGGTGGTCCGACACTTGGAAACGTTGAGCCTTGATCACCCCGAATTGACTCGGTGGGCGAGTTACCTGCGCCGAAGGTGGGCCCGAGGTTTCCTGACCCTTCTGCGGCGCTTCGGGCTTATGGAGCCTCATCCTGGAAATACCCTAAGACGTTTCTTCATCCTTCCCGAACCCTTCGCCTTTTTCTGGCTGTGGTTCTGGGAGAGGGGAAGTTCCTTCTGGGACGCATGGGGACAGGAACTCTGGAGGCTCCTGCAGGCGGACGAACGACGCAGGGATGAACTGCTGGCCGAAGGGCAGGTGCGTGGCTGGTGGACATACCAGCGGTCGAGGGACATCGTACACTTTCAGCCAAAGTTCGACGATTTGAAGGGGTGGATTCGGAATGGGCTGGCATGAGTTGATGGAAGAATTGGAGAGGAAGGTCATCGGAACCTTGGAGAGCATTTACCGTCCACAGGACGGGATACCCTTCTTCCGCCTCCAGTATCCGCCGAAGGAGGAGCGGGAAGCTATACGCCAGTTACACCTCTTCGCCGAGCGGTTAAAGCAACGGGGTTGGCAGGCTGAATGCCTCTCCCTTACGGAGGTGCTCAAGGGGACGCTATCCGACCTGCTCAATTGCACAGAGGACGAGCTTTTCTCCCGATTGAGGGACTTCGAGCAGGGGGGAGAGAGGGATGAACTTCGGGAGAGGCTCTCCGAAGCCCTTTCGAAGTCGCTTCCGGAAAGGCTGGTAGGGCGCCTGCATCCCTTGCCTCAACAGAGCGTCGTCGTCCTGCTTCGGACAGGAGCGCTTTACCCCTTCCTTCGCCCCTCAGTCCTGCTTTCCCACCTGGAAAACCAAGTTCGTTGCGTCATCGTGTTGGCATACCCAGCCACGAGCGTGGGCGAGCTGTTGGACGCACCCCCCTCGGGCAGTCACGGCGGTTACTACCGGGGCGAGGTCGTCGTCTGGCAATGACGGAGGTAGGCAAAATGGTTATCAGGGAAATCCTTCGGCGGGACCCCGACCGGGAGGTCTCCACGGTGGTCAAGATCACCGACCACTTTCCTCAGCGGGTCTGGACGGAGATGGACGAATATGTGCCCACGGAAAGGGTCAAGGGATATTTCCGTGATATTCTGGACGCACTGTTGGAGACACGGAGGGGAGCGACCGAACAGGTCTGTATCTGGGTAAGCGGATTCTTCGGCTCGGGGAAGAGCCATTTTCTGAAGGTACTGGGATATCTGTTGGAAGGGAGGACCTTACAGGACCCCGACGGAAACGAGCATCCCTCTCAGGAGTTCCTCTGCCGTCGCCTCGGACTTCAGGACCTCCTCCCCCTCCTTCAGAAGGAGTTCCGTATCAAGGTCCTCTTTATCAACCTCCTGGACTATGACCCACAAAGCCCTCGCCGTCCGACTTTGAGCAGATTGGTCTACCGACATCTCCTGGAGGACCGGGGCCTGTCCACCGAATTCTGGGTGGCGGCGTGGGAGAAGGAGCTTCAGGAGCTGGATAGATGGGAGGAATTCGAGGATTGGGTGAAGAAGAGCTTCGGACGGGAATGGGAGAGGGAACGGACGTTGAACGCCGAGCCTGTGCTCAAAAGGGCCCTGCCCGAACTCCTGCCGGAGCGTTACCGCACGGAGGAAGACGCTCTTCAAGCTATTCAGGAGAGCAAAAAGCGCTACTCCACGATCAACCCTTCGGATGTAGCAAGGGATCTGGTGCAGGAGGCAAAACATCTACATGAGCACAATGGACGCCTGGTGGTACTTCTGGATGAGGTCGGGCTCTATATCGGCGACAGCGTAGAGCGCTTGACCGACCTGAACAGCCTTGCGGAGCAGGTGGTGCAGCAGGGGGAGGGGAAGGTCCTGCTCATCGCAACGGCACAGGAGGCGCTCACGGACATAGTCCCAAGATTGACCACCGACCGCCAGATCTTGGAATGGCTCCGCGACCGGTTCCGCCTCCACTTGGGACTTCTGCCCACCGAGGTGGAGGAGGTCATCGCTCAGCGACTGCTGGCGAAGACCGGAGAGGGGGTCCAAGGGGTGCGAACGATGTTCCGGGACCACGAGGGAAGGCTCCGCATGGGGCTCTCGCTGGAGCAGAGATGGGGCGACGATGACTTTTTGAAGTTATATCCTTGTCATCCGTATGCCATCCACATGATGCAGGACATCATGGGAGCTATGCGGGGCTCCGTGGAGGAGGCGAGACGACTCAGTGGTTCGGAGCGCTCTCTGCTGAAACTTGTCCACACGATCCTGCGTGGCGAGGGAGGGCTCGAACGGGGCGCTGAGAAACCCCTCGGCTGGCTTATCAGCTTGGACCTCTTCTACGACGCCTTAGCCCCGGACCTGAGGGCGGTTCGCTCCGAGCAGGTGCGTGCCCTGGAGGAGGTCGCCCAATTGGGGGAGGTGGATGGGCTTCCCGTTGTCCGTATCGCCAAGGCGCTCTTCCTCCTTCAGCATCTGCGCCAGCGTTACCCCTGTTCGGTAGAGAACCTCGCCTCTACGCTCGTGGATCACGTGGACGTGGACATAGATGCTTTGCGTCAGAAGGTCCGTCAGGGGTTACAGAAACTTCAGCAAGAAGGTTGGGTGGTGGAAGAGGAGGGACAATATCGCCTCCTCACTCCCGCCGAGCACGACCTGGAAAGGGACATCCGCCGGAATTATCCCGGACCTGCGGAGGTGCAGAGGGAGGCCGCCCGTCTTGTCCGTGAAATGTTACACGACTTCCGCTACGAACACGGCCAGATCCGTCGACCTCTGAAGGTAGCGATGGAAGTGGACGGTGAGACGGTCTCCGAAGCGGGAGATCTGAAGATATCCCTCCTCACCCCCTTTGCCCTCGAAGACGCAGATGAACTGCTCGCACGGAGTATCGCCGAACCTCAAACACTCTTCTGGAAAGCCGGGGATTCTCCAGAACTGCAAGCGGTTTTGGAGCGAGCTATCGCCATCAGGAAAACCCTCCAGCAGTGGCAGACACGTCCCCTGACAAGGGAGCAGGAGGAACACAGGGGCCGGCTGGAGCGGGAGGCGAACGAAGCCTTCCAGACCAAGTTGCCCGAACTCCTGCGTCGGGCGTTCCTTCGAGGGCAACTGTACCTGAACGGTCAGGAATTGGAGCCTCAGGGCAACGATGTGGAGGGCACCCTACGAGCCCATCTGCGCAGTGTCGCTGGGCAACTCTATACAGAATTCGTGGACGCCCGTCCCGCCCGTGACGCCGAGTGCGCCTCCATCCTCACCTGGCAACCAGGGGCAGCCCTGCCGTCCATCTACACGGACCTGCAACTCCTGACCGGCGAGGAGAGGATTCGCCGAGATGCCCAACTGCTCAGCGTCCTGAAAAGCGAACTACAAAAGCGCCACAACCTCGGGCAGGACAGGAGCGGGAGGGCCCTCCTCGAACACTTCGAAAGACCACCTTACGGCTGGGATCCTCGTCTGGTCCGACTCCTTTTAGCGACGCTGTTCAAGGGTGGATGGGCGGGAGTCCGCTATCAGGGCAGGGACATCGCCGACCCAACCGACCCCCAGGCTCGTGCGGTCTTCACTCAGGCCCGTGAGTTTCAAAGGGCGACCTTTGAGGTGCTGCCCGAGGTGGACTGGCGGGAAGCGAGTGGGAAGGTCTCCACCATCTTCGGAGTTCAGGGCGGCGATACCTTCGAACGCACGGCGGAGGTCGTCCGCCAGCAGGCCGAAGGGTGGAGGGAGAAAGTAGAGCGGCTGGCGACCCGCTGTCGGGACAACGAGCTCCCGTCCCACTTCGCCCAGGCCTGCGGAGAGGTTTCGGAAACCCTGGGGGAAATTGGCCAGCAGGCCGACCTCAACGCCCGCCTGAGGCGGTTCCTGCAAAATGCTGATGTTCTCCAGGAGAAGATGCCGGTCGTGCGAAACCTTGAGAGCTTCAACTTCGAGGAATACCGCAAAATTCGCCGGTTCATCGGCGCCACCCATGATTGGTCGGATGCGCTCTCTGGGGATGCGTCAGGGCGCTGGCAGCGCCTCCGCCAAAACCTCGACGCAGAAGACCTTCTGGGCCGGTGGCAACAGGTCGTAGACGACTATGCCTATCTTCTCTCCCTCTACCGTAACCATTACTCTCAACGTCACGGCGAATTCCGGAGGGGTGTCGAGGATGCCCTCGCCGAACTTCGCCGACACGAGGCTTTCCAGCATCAGCCCGAACGGGCGGAAGAACTCCTGCAACCCTTGATGCAACTCCTATGCGAAGCGGACGGGAAGCCTCAAGAGGAAACCTTCGTCTGTCCACGGTGTCGTCGCTCCTTCGTCAACCTAGCCCCATCGTCGGCGGAGGCAATCCGCCGCACGGTAGAAGCCGAACTGGACGAGCTTCTTCCTCCACCTCCTGAGGAGGAGGTCCGATCTCTGCGACTGGAGCGGACCCTGGATTCCCCCTCGGATGTGGACAGACTTGCGAGGGAAGTCCGCCGCTACATCCAAAGGCTCAACCGACCGGTCGTCGTCCTCCTCGAGGCAAGACCGAAGGAGGAAAACGATGGACCGTGAAGAAAGGGCACGAATCCGGCAGATGGTTCTGAACTGCCGGAGGATTTTGGAGACGGAACTGAACGAACTGCTCCGACTGCACGGGCTTCTGCCCGACCGTGAGGTCCCTGCACCGCCCGAAAGGAGGGAGGTCCAAGTCCGGCTTAAGGAGGCGTTCAAGCGGGAGGCGGAGGGCTACGGTGAAGCACGTAGGAGGTTCATCCGCAACTCCGCTTTTACTCTGCTTAACCGCCTGCTTTGCTTGAGGATGGCGGAAGAAGGGAGACTGATCGCCGAGACGGTCCGTCCTCGTCCCGAATACGGCGGTCGCTCCCTCAGGGAACGGGACCTCGCCGACCGTAACCCACAACTCGGTGCCCAGCCCGAGGCCCTATCCCACGAAGCCCTCCGGAAAGCCTTTTCGGAAATGCAGGAGCACATCCCCCTGCTGTTTCGCCCAGATGACCCCTACTGTCTGCTTCTGCCACGCCTGCCCGCTTACCGAAAGGTGCGGGAGGAGTTTGCCCAATTGCCCGCCCACCTCTGGCGGGAGTTTGAGACCCTCGGCTGGGCTTACCAGTTCTTCACTAGCGAGGAGCGGAGGGAGATCCGCCGGCGCCTCCGCAGAAACCCGAAGCCGGACGATATCCCCACCCTCAACCAGTTCTACACCGTGGGTTGGATCGTCAAGGCTCTGGTCCAGAATACATTGGGAAAATTGTGGCTGGAGGCCCATCCCAATTCTCCCCTGAGGGAAAGACTGGACTACCTCGTGCCGTGTGAAAACTACTTCCGACCACCGGAGCATTCTTTCTCGGTGAGCGAGTTGAAGGTATTGGACCCCGCATGCGGGAGCGGGCATTTCTTGCTCTATGCCTTTGACCTCCTTTTGGAGATGTGGCAGGAGGAGCGCCCCGACCTTCCGCCCTGGCAGATCCCTGCCCTCATCCTGGAGCACAACCTCTTCGGGGTGGACATAGATCTTCGTGCCTGTCAGATCGCTGCCATAGCCCTTTACCTCAAAGCTCGCACAGCCTTCGAACGGCTCAAGGGCACTGACCCGAACGCCCGCTTCCAACCCACCCACATCAACATCGTCTGTGCGGACATCCGCTTCACCGATGAGAATAGGCGGAGTGAGTTCCTCGGGAAGTTCGCTTACGACCTGAAGCTTCAAGCCATCGTGCTGAAGACCTTGCAGGAGTGCGAGCATGCCTTCGAGATCGGTTCGCTCCTGCGCATCCGCCAGCCGTTTGAAAAGTTATTCGCAGGCCGAACCGTCCACGCCGAGGAATTTCGGAGGAAACAGCAGCAACTTTCCCTTTTCCTCGTTAGAGAGGAACAACTTAGCTTCGGCGATCAACTGTTGCCCGTCCCCAAACCTTTGACCATCGCCGAAATTGTGGACGCCATCAGGGATTTCGTCCGTCGGTCCGCCCAGGCCCAGGACATGGGTTCACAGCTCTTCGGCATGGATGCAGAGCGGGCGGTGCAGCTCGTGGATGTGCTTACGGAGCAATATAATGTGGTGCTCATGAATCCGCCTTACGGCGCCATGCCCCCCAAGTGCAAGGAATACGCCCGCAGATACTATCCAAGAACGCACAACGACTACTACGCCGCATTCATAGAACAGGCGGTCAACCTGGCAAAGCCGGGAGGCTATGTGGGCGCGCTTACGGGGAGGACCTTCCTCTTCCTCAAGTCCTTCCAGAAGCTCCGTGAGGAGATACTGCGTGCCGAAGCCCTGCCGGAGGTCGTCTGGGACCTGGGCTTCAACGTCCTCGACGAAGCCACTGCCCGATATGCCGCCTTCACCCTGCGCAAACGATGGGACGGCGACGGCGTGGACTGGAAAAACCACCCTGTGAGATTCTTCCGCCTGACCGACTGGGACTGGGACGAGAAGCGGGTCAGGTTTGAAGAGACGCTGAGCCATATGCGAACCCCTACTTCTTCACACACTCGTTGACACGCTCACAATTTGAAGTTGTCATGTATAATGAGCATGTGAGTGAGCATGTCGGTTCCTCCTGTGAGGCAGAACTTGCGGGGAAGGGAACATGGACCTGGTTGAACACCTGAAACGAGCCCTTCAAACTGGCGAACATGAGCGCTGTGAATTTCGCCGTTCCTTCGGCAAGGAGGCCCTGCGCACCCTCTGCGCCTTCGCCAATACGAAAGGCGGCGAGGTCTGGGTCGGCGTGGGGGACGACGGCTCGGTCGTCGGTGCTTCCGTCGGCGAGGAAAGCCTGAGGGATTGGGCGAACAGGATTCGGGAGGAGCTGGGGATCAACGCCCGCTTAGAACTTGGCGAGGTGGAAGGAAAGCCCGTCGCGCGCATCGCTGTAGAAGAGAGCCTGTCCAAGCCCGTCCGCTACCGTGGCCGAGCCTACGTGCGTTCCGGAAGCACCGACCGCATCGCCACCGATGAGGAGGAGACCCGCTGGGTGCTGGAGCGAACCGGACAGACATGGGACGCTCTGCCCGAGCGCCGTGCCAGGTGGGAGCACCTTGACCCGGAACAGATCCAGCGGTTCCGGAGGCTATGTAACCTTAAGGGGCGTCGTCCTATTCCCGAAGATGAGGACGATGAGACGGTGCTACGAAAGCTCGGCCTGCTCACCGAAGATGGGGGAATCACCCGTGCGGCCGTCCTCCTGTTCGGAAGGGAGCCGCAGTATTTCTACGTCCAGGCTTTTCTGCGCATCGGGCGCTTCCGCACCCCCACCTTCGTCACCGACGACCACCCCATCTACGGGACGCTCTGGGACCAGGTCGATGGGGCTATAACATACTTCCGTCAGCACTTACAGACCAGTTACGGACCTACACCTGAGCCTGCCCGGGAGGTCATCTGGGAATACCCCTTGGAGGCCCTACGGGAGGCTATCGTCAACGCAGTTTGTCATCGGGACTACCTCTCAGGGAGTCATATCCAGGTGCGCTGGTATGACGATTACATGGTCATCCTGAACCCGGGCACGCTTCCCTCGCCCCTGCGACCTGAGGACCTCAAGCGCACTCATCCTTCCTGTCCTCGTAACCGCAAGATCGCCGAGATGTTCTTCTATGCAGGATGGATCGAGCAGTGGGGGGCGGGAATCCAGAAGATCTTGGACGAGTGCAGGAGGGCGGGTCTGCCCGAACCGGAGTGGCGTGAGGACCAGGGAGCAATCTGGCTAACCTTCCGGAAGGACATCTGGACCGAAGACTACCTGAGGTCCCTCGGGCTGAACGAACGCCAGATCAAGGCGGTGATGTGGGTGAAGGAGAGGGGAAGCATCACCAACCGGGAGTATCGTGAGTTAAACGGGGTTTCCAACAAGACCGCCTATCTGGAGCTGACTGACCTAATGCAACGAGGTGTACTGACGCAGGAGGGTACCGGCAAAGCTCTGCGCTATATCTTGCACAAAAGTAATGCAAAGGTAACGCATGGGTAACGGAAGGTAACGCAAGAGAGAGGCGACGACCATGCCCCATAACCGTATCGCCTTCACCGTGACCTTAGGAGAACTGGCGGAGGTGCCGGGAAGTCCCTTCGCCTACTGGGCGCCGAAGTCCCTCCGGGAACTCTTCAAGAAATTTCCGCCCCTGGACCGGGATGTGGCCCGAAGGCCCGACCAGCCCAAGATAGCCGATGTGAAGCAGGGGCTTGCCACCGCCGACGGCCTGCGCTTTACCCGCTACTGGTGGGAAGTGCCCGTGGAGCGAATAGGCACGAGCCGGGAGGAGACTTTTCGGGGCAAGAAGTGGGTCCCCTTTGCTAAGGGCGGAAAGCCCTTCTACCACGACATCCAATTGGTAGTTAACTGGGAAAGGAATGGGGAGGAGATCAAAAGCTATCGGGATGCAAACGGGAGGTTATTGAGCCGTCCACAGAACGAATCCTACTACTTCCGTGCAGGGCTAAAGTGTGGAAGGGCACAGTCATGGTCTCAAGCAGCTCGCACCGGAAGGCTCGCCGTGTCACATCTTCCTCAGGGGGTAATCTACGATGCTCGCTCAATGGCTATCATTAGCGTCAGCAATGTAAACCCGTTTGATCTACTTGGGCTCTTGGGCGCTAAGGGAACAAATACTCTTGTTTTCATTCAATGCGGAGAGCCGGCTGGTGAAGTGAGTCACATAGCAAGATTACCCGTCCGTCACTTTGAATTGATTAACAGTGACCTTTCTACGTTATCAAGTCAAATCCACCGCCTCCTCCGTGAATGGTCCACAGGGGACGAATCCTCCACCGCGTTCGTCGCACCCTGGATTCTGCAGCTCTACTGGCGCTGGCAGGGGAGGGGGAATGCCGATTTGAAGCCCACAACAGGCCATCCCCTCGCCCGCGATTTTGAGTGGCGCTACGGCGTGCCTCAGGAGGTCATGGACTGGCTTTCCCGTGAGATGGAGAGGGGCTTTTCCCTACGCACCCTTGCCGAGGCCTGCGTCCGATGGGAAGTGCACCTGAGGCGGGAAATAGGCCGGATTCAACAGGAAATTGACGACGAGGTCTATCACATCTATGGGATTTCCGAGGAGGACCGGGTGCTCATCGAGGCGGAACTCTCTACTGCACCCGAGGAAGCCGAGGAAGAAGGCGAAGGGGAGCCCGACGAGATGGAGGAGACCTCCCCTGAGGGCCTGCTCTGCGCCGAGGAGCACATCAAGAGATTGGTCCACTTCCTCGCCCATCAAGCGGTCAGGGAGGACCCGGACGGCATCGTTCCCCTTTCCGACTGCTACCCTGCGGGAAGGGCGGAGATGGAGCCCGGCTTGCGGAGACGGGTGAGGGAAAAGCTGAAGGACCTCTTCGGCGAAGATGCCATGCCTACGGTGGAACGTGAGATTAGGGAAGCCCTGGGCAGACCCCTTAATGAGTGGCTTGCAAGGGAGTTCTTCAGCTACCACCTGGGGCTTTATCGCCTGAGACCTGTCATCTGGCAGGTGGTGCCCCTGCGAGGGAGTTCCTCGAGGCGCTCATCCAGAACGAGTCCTTCCCCTGAGACCTTCAGCGTCTTTCTCTATTGGCACAAGCTGGATGCGGACACTCTGCGAAAGGTGCGTTCGGTTTACCTTCAGCCGTATCTGGATTCCGCCTCACGGGCGGTCCGTGAAGCCCAAAGGCGCCTCCTGGAATTACAATCTTCCGGAGCCTCAATTAGGACGCTCCGGGATTCAGAGCGGGAACTCAACGAGGCGAGGGCAAAGGAGGAGGCCCTCCGGAGGCTCGCCGACGCCATAGATTCCCTGCTCCGTCCGCACAGCCTTAATGTGCAGAGCAGGAGCGAATGGGTGAAGGAGAAGGTGAACGAAATAGTCTCCCAGGGTTACCATCCGAACCGGGATTACGGCGTGCGGGTGAACATAGAACCGCTGAAGCAGGC
>QNCW01000044.1 GCA_003645885.1 Candidatus Latescibacterota bacterium
GGGGTGGCTCGAACCTTTAGAGGTCGTGAGGGATACGACGATCTGGGTCTGCGCAGCCCACTTAGAACCTCCAAAGGGCGCCGTGAGGGCGGTCAAGGTCCCCGTGGGGCCGGGGGAGTACTTCCTCATAGAGAACAGGGAGGCGCATTCCCCTTATATGGAGCTTTCGGAGGGGAACAGAGTGTGGCTCAAGGTGGACAACTACGATGCCTCCGTCCCCGGCTCGGGGATCCTGATATGGCATATAGATGAAAAGGTCATCTCGGAGCACTCCGACTGTCCCAACGACGACCCCCTGCATCGTGGAATAGACTTAGAGGAGGCGGACGGGGACGAGGCAATAGGCAACCCCCACGGGCGTGGGGACATATGGGGGGGACCTGAGGACCCATTCTCCTGGGGAGGAAGGGCGAGGTTCGGGTCAGACACCAGACCGAGTTCCGCAAGCAACGAAGGTTGGGACACAGGCATAGAGATAGAGGTGCTGGACCCGCCGAGGGACCTTATGAGGGTGAGGGTCTCCTTCGGAAGGAACTTTCCGGGATGGCCGAAGGGTACTCCGGAGGACCTCACATCCTCCGCACCTTTGCCTATGGCCTACGAGGTCCTCGTGCCGGGCGGGAAAAAGCTCTACATGTTCGGGCTCGAGGATACCTCTATGTCCCTTCCGGCGGTCCCCTTAGGTATGCTGGCTGCCGGGGACATAGACGGGGACGGGGGGATGGAGGTAACCTTCGTGGACAGCTCCGGGAAGGTATGGTGGCCCGTGAGGGGGACGTGGGGTTCTGTAAACGTAGGGTTCCGTCCCACGGCAGGGCCGATAGTCGCTTACGGAGGAAAGGTCGTCGTAGGGGGGGACGGAAAGGTGGCCCTCGTAAGGCCCGGGAGGGAGGTAAAGCTGAGGGAAGTCGAGGGACGCACCTTGGGCATAGCTTTCGGGAAAGGGTTGGGGCTCATATGTGCGACGGACGAAGGGCTGTTCTCGGTCGGGGAAGATGTGAGGAAGTTGTGGTCGGGAAAGATGGAGGAATTGTCGGGACCTATCGTGGGGGACTTAGATGTGGACGGCAGGGAGGAGGTGGCCTTGGCCTTCGGGAGGAAAGTCTTCGCCTTCGAGGTCCTACAGGATACGGTCTTCCTGATGCAAGGGTTCCCCATCTTCGGGGAGGAGGAGCTTAAGGGGCTATGCATGGGGGATGTGGACGGGGACGGGGTCCCCGAACTTGTGGCCTCCGGCAAGGGGAGGGTGTACGCGTGGTACGGGACGGGGGCCCAGGTCGAGGGGTTCCCGGTGGCTCCCCTGAGCTGGGACGGGGCAGGGGAGGTCTCTTTCCCCGTCCTGGCGGATGTGGACGGGGATAAGGTTGCTGAGGTGATATTTTCGGCGGAGAACGTGGGAGTGTATGCGTTCAAAGGGGACGGAGGGCCGGCCCGAGGGTTCCCGGTACCTGTCCCCGAAGGGAAGCTCTCCGCACCGTTCGTTGGAGATATAGACGGGGACGGGTGGGTCGAGGTCGGAACGGTATCGGAAGGAAAGGTGTACCTTTGGAGGACCAAGGGAGTGTGTGAGGGAGCCGTATGGCCAGTAGTAGGGGGGGACCTAGACAGGGCAGGGTACCTACCTTCCGGGAGCGTATCACATAAGGTGGAGGAGGAACTGCTCTCCGGCGCTTACATCTACCCGAACCCCGCTGAGGAGGAGGCCACGGTCCGCTTCGAGTTGGGGAGAAGTTCTAAGGTGAAGGTCCAGATCTTGGACGGCAACGGAAGGTTGCTCGTGGAGAAGGAGGAGGAGATGGAGGGGGGGGTGAGGGAGGTACCCTTAAACCTTTCGGAGCTCCCTCCCGGGCTATATCTAGTTAGGGTAAAGGCCAGATCAGGAGGGGAGGTCCAGGAGGAGTTCGTCAAGATGGGGGTGGTGAGGTGATGATGGTTCAAGGTTCGAGGTTCAGGGTTAGGTACGCCCTTTTAGCCCTGATAGTTATATCCGTAGGAAGGGCTTATGCTCAGAACCCGTCCCACCTTCGTTGGAGGGTGATGGAGACCGAGCACTTCTTCATATACTACCATCAGGGTCTGGAGGACTTCGCAAGGAAGGCCCGTGAGGTCGCGGAGGCAATATACGGTCCGGTGACGGAGCTGTACGATTACAGGCCCGATGGGAAGGTGCACATAGTTCTGAGGGACGATGCGGACTACGCAAACGGTGTCTCATTTTTCTACGACAATAAGATAGAGATATGGGCCACAGGGCTCGACATAGAGCTTAGGGGGACCACGGATTGGCTCTGGAACGTCATAACCCACGAATTTGTACACATGGTCTCCCTACAGCTCGCTATGAAATATCCTAAGTTTATGCCAGCTATTTACCTGCAGGTGTTCGGGTACCAGCCGGAGACCAGGAAGGACATACTCATAGGGTATCCGTACATACAGGTCTCCTACCCCCTTCCCGGGGTGGTCATACCCATGTGGTTCGCCGAAGGCACGGCACAGTATCAGGCGAGGGGGGCCAGGTACGATCGTTGGGACAGTTACAGGGATATGGTCCTGAGGGTGGCGGTGCTCAGGGGAGGGTTGCTCTCCCTGAGCGAGATGGGCGTGTTCGGAAAGACGAGCCTGGGGAACGAGAAGGTCTACGACCACGGGTTTGCCTTAGTGAGGTACATAGCCCGCAGGTTCGGGGAAGGGAGCCTGAGGAGGCTCTTCCGGGAGATGTCCAAGCCTTGGAGGGTTTCGTTCGACGGAGCCGTAAGGAAGGTCCTGGGGGTCCCGGCCGAGGAGCTTTACAGGGACTGGGTGGGGGATATGGAGAAGAGGTACAAGGAGCAACTTGAGGGCCTGGGGGAACTCGTCGAGGGGGATACGCTCTTTTCTGGAGGTTATGTGAACGCGTTCCCGAGGTGGTCTCCGGACGGGAAGAGGCTGATGTTCGTCTCCAACAGGGGACAGGACTATTGGATAACGAGCCTGTACATATGGAAGAACGGGAGTAAGTCCCCTAAGCTCGTGGCCGGAGGGGTAAGTTCACCGGCAGGCTGGACGACGGACGGGAGGATCCTCTTCGTGAAGCGTTCTCCTCCGGACTTCCACGGGAGCAGGTTCTGGGACCTGTACTTCTACGACGAGGCGAAGAAGGTGAGGAGGCTCTCGAGGGGACTGAGGGTCAGGTACGCCGACCTGTCGCCCGACGGGACGAAGGTGGCGGTTGTGCGCAACGGAGGAGGGAGGAACAAGTTGGAACTTTTCGGGGTGAAGGAAGATTGGAAGGGTTTGGACTCCCTAACGTGCCTGCTCAGCTTCCCGGACAGGACGGAACTTTATACGCCCAGATGGTCCCCCGACGGAAGGAGGATAGCCCTGTCACTGGCGAGGGAGGGAGAAAGGGATATAGCCATATTGGACACGACTACAGGGGAGGTCCTCTACCTGGCATCGGAAGGGGAGGACAGGGACCCGGCGTGGACGGAGGACGGGAAGCTGGTCTTCTCGTCCGACCTTTCGGGGATATTCAACATATATCTCGTGGACCTCTCGTCCGGGGAGGCCCGGAGGCTCACAAACGTCCTCGGAGGTGCGTTCCACCCATCGGTCTCCGGCGACACTTTGGCGTTCGCTTTGTACGGGAAGGACGGGTTCGGGATCATGAAGCTGAAGGGGCTAAGGGGAAAGAAGGTGCCGGAGGGGACCTTCAAGCTGCGCAGGGGGGAGGCGGTGGTATGTGAGCTCACCCCCCCGAAGCTCGACTCCTCTCCATATCACGAGAGGCCCTTGAGGCTTTTGGTCATGCCCAGGCTCCTTTGGGACGAGGGTAAGCCCAAGGTCGGGGCGTTCGTCACTTCCTCGGACGTTATTGGATGGCATGGGTTCGTGGGAGGAGGTTCCCTGGGCCGGGACGGGAGCAGGGACGGGTTCATATGGTACACCTATTCGAGATTTCCTCCCACCATCCTCCTTTCCCTCTACAACCAGGTGAGGCATAAAGGGGAGGCGGAGGTGGACAGCATATATAGCATAAAGAGCTTGGGTTACGACTATGACCTGAAGGAGCTTTTCGCAGGGGCCGTCTACAACTGGCGTGGGAAGCTACTCTACGGAGGGATGGTCCTCAGCAGGTACGATGGCAGGTGGCAGGGACAGAGCATCGTCTCCGGGGAGAGGTTCGGGGTAAGGTACACGTACTTTAAGGGAGCAGAACTTAGGCTGGGATGTATATACAGGAAGTTACCTTTAGCGAGGGACATGGACATAAACCCCAGAGGAGGAAGGGCGCTCAGCATAGACTACTCAAGGTCCTTCCACTGGCTTATGAAGGGATTTAAGGTGGGGACGGCCCTGTGGCAGGAGGACTACGATAGATACTTCTACGATAGGATAACGTTAGCCTGGGACGAGTTCCTGGCACTTCCCTGGTGGAGGCACAGCCTTGTGCTGAGGCTGCAGGCCGGTTGGATAACGGCCAAGGTGGATTCCTTCTTCTATATGCCTTTGGGAGGTTGGCCGGGGTTGAGGGGGTACACGAGGTACAGCATATCGGGGAGGAAGCTCGTCTTCTTAGGGGCCACATACAGGTTTCCCATACTTAGGGACATAGACATAGCCTTAGGCCCCTTCTACCTCTCAAACATATACGGGGGGTTGTTCGGGGAGGTCGGAAGGGCCTGGGACGATGACGGGATGGACCTGAAGCTCGAAGGGTTCAAGAGGGACTTCGGGGTACAGCTCAGGGCTGATGTTAGCTCCTTCTACGGGTACCCCACCGCCTTGGAGTTCGACGTAGCTTACGGCCTGGACGAGGCCGAAGGAAGGAACCCGTACAAGTTCTACCTGAGGGTCGCCTTCTCGCATTGGGACGATATAATAGGGCATAACCCCCTGCTGAGATGCGGATCGTGGTGACGGGAAGTACGGGGCTTCTGGGAAGGAAGGTGCTAAGGGCCGCCCTGGGGAGGGGATGGGATGCTGTGGGGATATCACGAAGGGACGCTGAGCTTTCGGACGGAGGGGCCGTCCGTAAGGTCCTAAGGAAGCTTTCGCCGGAAGTCGTCGTGCACACGGCAGCTTGGACGGATGTGGACGGATGTGAGAAGGACAGGGAGAAAGCCTGGAGGGTGAACGTCGAGGGGACGAGACACATCGCCGAGGCCTGCCGGGAGTCCGGGGCGAAGGTGGTATATATCTCTACTGATTACGTCTTCGATGGAAGGGAAGGACCGTACGGGGAGAAGGCCCTTCCACATCCCCTGAACTACTACGGATGGACGAAGCTGGGAGGGGAGGTCGCCGTGTCCTCCTCCTCGGAGGGTAACCTCGTGGTGAGGACCATGGTCCTTTATGGTTGGGCCGAAGGTGTGAGGAGTAACTTCGTGCTCTGGCTTCTCGAGAACCTCAGGGAGGGCAGAAGGGTGAAGGTCGTCACGGACCAATGGGGGAACCCGACGCTGGCGGACGACCTCGCTGAGGCGGTCCTCGACCTTCTGGAGGCCGGTTGCAGTGGGGTCGTAAATTATGCGGGTGGGGACTTCTGGACGAGGTACGAGATGGCCCTGGAGGTGGCCGTGAGGCTCGGGGTGGACCAGGGACTTATAGTTCCTGTGAGGACGGATCAGCTCGGTCAGGTCGCAAAGAGGCCCCTGCGCTCGGGACTGAAGACCTGGAGGGCGGAGGAGATATTGGGAAGGAGGCCGGTGGGATTTCGTAAGGGGCTCTCTCGCACCCTCGCTCAGATGGGAGTGGAGGGGTGAGGAAGTTGGTGGTGGTGCCGACCTACAACGAGAGGGAGAACGTAGGGCCCCTCGTAAGGAAACTTTTGGGACTGGGCATAGGGCTCGAAGTTCTGGTCGTGGACGACAACTCCCCCGACGGCACTGGCGAGGTGGCTGAAGGGCTCTCCAAGATCTTCCGGGAGGTCCATGTGCTCCACAGGGGGAGGAAGGAGGGGTTGGGGAGGGCTTACGTGGCAGGGTTCAGGTACGCTTTGGAGCATGGATACGATATTATAATCCAGATGGACGCGGATTTCTCCCACGACCCGGAGTACGTGCCGAAGCTTTTGGAGAAGCTCGAGGAGGGGTACGACCTGGTCCTGGGCTCGAGGTACATAAACGGGGTCAACGTCGTACATTGGCCCATGAAGAGGTTGCTTCTGAGCTACCTTGCGAACTGGTATTCGAGGAAGGTCACAGGGATGCCCGTAAGGGATGCCACCGGCGGGTTCAAGGTCTTCAGGAGGAAGGTCCTGGAGAGCCTCGACTTGGACAGGATAAGCGCATCGGGTTACGCCTTCCAGATAGAGACCACGTTCAGGGCATGGCTTAGGGGCTTCAAGGTCTGCGAGGTGCCGATAGTCTTCTGGGAGAGGAGGTGGGGGGAGTCGAAGATGAGGTTCGGAATAGCCTGGGAGGCGGTCTGGCTCGTCTGGAAGCTGAGGCTTGAGAGGTGCTTCAGGAGGCTAGGTTGGACATCTCGGTAGTTATAGTCAGCTACAACGTTCGGAGGTTCTTGGAACAGGCCCTACGTTCGGTATTTTCGGCCTTAGAGGGGCTCGAAGGGGAGGTGTGGGTGGTGGACAACGCCTCCTCGGACGGGAGCGTCCGTATGGTGAGGGAACAGTTCCCGCAGGTGAAGCTCATAGCCAACAGGGAGAACTTGGGGTTCGCAAGGGCCAACAACCAGGCGATAGCGAAAGCTAAGGGAAGGTACATACTCCTGCTCAACCCGGATACCATTGTAAGGAACGACACCTTCAAGGTTATGATAAACTTCATGGACGAGCATCCCGAGGTGGGGGCCGCAGGATGCAGGGTCCTCAACCCGGACGGCTCTCTGCAGCTTGCCTGCAGGAGGGGATTTCCCACGCCTGCGGTGGCCTTCTACAAGATAGTGGGCCTAAGCTCCCTCTTCCCGAAGAGCAGGAGGTTCGGGAGGTACAACATGACCTACCTGGACCCCGACGAGGTCGCGGAGGTGGACGCGGTCTCCGGGTCCTTCATGATGGTGAGGAGGGAGGTCGTGGAGAAGGTGGGCGCCCTGGACCCCGAGTTCTTCATGTACGGGGAGGACATAGATTGGTGCTACAGGATACAGCAGGCCGGGTGGAAGGTCTATTATGTGCCGTACACCGAGATAGTGCACTTCAAGGGCGAGAGCACGAGGACCGTCCCGAAGGTCAAAAATCAGTTGGAATTCTACAGGGCAATGTACCTTTTCGTGCGCAAACACCTCGGCCGCCACCTCGTCCCCAGGTGGGTCCTGACCGCGGGGATAGTTCTGAGGGGTGCTGCCTCTTTGATAGGTAAGGGGCTTTACAAGATTGCCTTCCCGGCGGCCGACCTCTTCCTGAGCCTGACGGGCCTGACCTTGGGGATCCTGACGAGGTTCGGGTACTTCTATCCCTTACCCCCGTACAGGGACATAAGGGCCTACATAATAGTCTATGCGGCCTGCGGGGCCGCATGGGTCGGAGCGATGTGGATAGCTGGAGCGTACGGCCCGAGGAGGTACTCCCTCCTCAGGGCCTTCTTAGGAACTTTCTTGGGCTTCCTTGCGGTCACATCCGCTCCCTTCTTCTGGAAGGAGTACGCCTTCTCGAGGCTCGTCGCCCTCTATGCGCTGATGTACAACATGCTCCTCCTCCCCGGGTGGAGGGTCCTCCTCGGATGGCTCGGGAGGAAGGGCTTGAGGCTCGGGAGGAGGAGGGCTCTGGTCGTGGGGCTCGGGCACGAGGGCATGGCCTTCCTGAAGACGGTCAGTGAGCATCCGGAGCTCGGGTACGATGTCGTGGGGCTCGTCAGCGATGGGAGGATGATGGAGGAAGCGATAGGAGGTGTGAGGGTCGTGGGCACCGTGGACGACCTTCCCGAACTTGTGAAGAGCTACAGGGTGGACGAGATAGTAGTGACGACATCATCTGTGCCCTATTCCCGCATATTTGAGGCCGCTTCCAGGATGAGGAGGACTCAGGTGGCCTTCAAGCTCGTCCCCACTTCCTTCGAAGAGCTGGCGACCGAAAGGGAACTTCCCCTTATAGATCTGGAGGTCCCAAGGAGGGTCTGGAGGAAGCTGTGGAGATCGTCAGGGAAGTAGACGGGGGGATATGCCCTACGAGCTCTTCGACAGGAACAAGTTGCATCTGAAGCCCCTCTCGGAGAGGGAGCACACCTTCCATGCCTCCGAGGTGCTTCCCCTGGACGCCGAGACGCCGCCCTTCCGGGACGAGAGCATATGCGAGATAGCCAGGAGGATGGTCGAGGCCAGGAGGAGGGGAGGACAGGTCGTGCTCATGATGGGGGCGCACGTGATAAAGACAGGGCTTTCGAGGTTCGTGGTGGACCTCATGGAGAGGGGGATATTTACGCACGTTGCGGGGAACGGGGCCGTGGCCGTGCACGACTATGAGTTGGCAAAGGTAGGGGCCACGACCGAGAGCGTAGCCAAGTACATAAGTGAAGGACAGTTCGGGCTATGGAGGGAGACGGGGGAGCTGAACGATGTGGCCAGGGAGGCGGCGGAGGAGGGGATAGGGTTCGGGGAGGCCCTGGGGAGGGCGATAGAGGAGGGGAGGGCACCTTACAGGGAGCTGAGCATATCGGCGGCAGGTTACAGGCTTGGGATACCCGTGACCATACATGTCACGATAGGAGGGGACATAGTCCACGAACACCCCAACTGCGACGGGGCTGCGGTGGGGGCGGCATCTTATACGGATTTTTTGATATTCGCCGCCACCATCTCCAAGCTCGAAGGGGGGGTCTTCCTCGACTACGGCTCGGCGGTAACGGGGCCCGAGGTCTACCTCAAGGCTTTAGCTATGGCCAGAAACGTGGCCCACCGGGAGGGGAGGAGGATAGCTCACTTCACCACGGCGGTCTTCGACCTTGTCCCCTTGGGCGACGATTGGAGGAAGGAGGCGCCCAAGGACGATTGGAGGTACTACTTCAGGCCCTACAAGACCGTGCTCGTGCGCACGGTGGCCGACGGCGGGGAGAGCTTCTACGTGAGGGGGGACCACAGGGCCACGCTTCCGGCCCTCTACAGGGAGATATTGCGGATATGGACCTCGGCCGGATGGAGGAGCTGCTCAGCACCTTCCCCCGCATGAGGATAGCAGTCCTGGGGGATTTTTTCTTGGACAAGTACTTGGTAATAGACAGGTCCCTGAGCGAGGTGTCGCTGGAGACCGGGCTGGAGGCGTACCAGGTGGTGGAGAAGAGATGTTCTCCGGGGGCTGCCGGGACCGTGACATCGAACCTTGCGGCCCTGAGGGCCGGGAGGATATATGCCCTCGGGGTCATAGGGGACGACGGGGAGGGTTACGAGCTGAGGAAGGGGCTGTTGAAGATGGAGGTGAACATAGATAACCTGCTGGTGCTCCCGGACAGGTTCACTCCCACATATACGAAACCTATGCTCAGGGAGGGCAGCAGAGAAAGGGAGATGAACAGGATGGACATAAAGAACCGCCTTCCGCTCCCTTCCGAGGCCGAGGACCACATAATTCGGGCGATATACTCCCTCCTTCCGAAGGTGGACGGGTTCGCCGTCTCCGACCAGGTCCAGGAGAGGAACTGCGGGGTCGTAACCGACAGGGTGAGGGAGGCCTTGGCTGAGATAGGGAGGGCGCATCCTGAAAAGCCGATATTGGTGGATTCGAGGGAGAGGATAGGGAAGTTCAGGTGGGTCGTGGTGAAGCCCAACAGGTACGAGGCTGCAAGGGCGGTGTACCCGGGACACGAGGGAAACGTGATGGAATCCGGAAGGAGGCTCGTGGAGAGGACGGGCAGGCCGGCCTTCATCACGATGGGGGAGGAGGGGACGATGGTCTTCCGGAAGGACAAGGTCGTCCACGTTCCGGCCTTCAGGGTTCAGGGTGAGATAGATCCAGTGGGAGCTGGGGATAGCTTCATGGCGGGGGCCCTCCTCTCCCTCTGCGCCGGAGGTAGTCCGGAGGAAGCTGCAGTAGTCGGCAACGTAGTTGCCTCCATAACCATCCAGCAGCTCGGGACGACGGGAACGGCCTCTCCTGAGCAGGTTCTGGAGAGGTTTACAGATTTTCCCTCACATACCTCACTGCATTCCTGAATATCCCCATACCGTCGCCTTCCTCTTTCAAACCCTCCCTGGTCCATCTGGGATGCTGGAAGCCGTCTATGTGGCGCTCGGGGTGGGGCATGAGGCCGAATATCCTGCCCGTCGGGTCGCAGATTCCGGCAATGTTTCCTAAAGAACCGTTTGGGTTCCAAGGGTATCCGGAAAGTTCTCCGGAGGGGTCCACATAACGCAGGACGACCTGGGCGTTTTCCTCTATACTTTTTATCACTTCCTGAGGAGCGATGAACTTACCTTCGGCGTGCGCCACAGGCATATAAAGTATCCCTTCTAGGCCATCCGTGAAGGCGCACCGGTTTCCAGGTTCGACCTTCAGGTACACCCATCTGTCCTCGAACCTTCCGGAGTCGTTCCAGCCGAGCGTGGCCTCCTGGGCCTTTCCGGGGCCCTTCAGGGCTGGAAGGAAGCCAGCCTTGACCAACACCTGAAATCCGTTGCAGATACCTATGATGAGCTTTCCTTCCTCCACGAAGCGTAGGAGTCGGTCGGAGAGCTTATACCTCAGCTCGTTGGCCAATATCCTTCCTGCTGATATGTCGTCTCCGTAGGTGAAGCCTCCGGGGATGGCGAGGACCTGATATTCGGCCAGGTCCTTTTCCTTACGAACGAGCTCGTTTATGTGCACAAGTTCTGCTTCGGCTCCGGCCTTCTCAAAGGCGTAAGCCGTCTCCAGGTCGCAGTTGGTGCCTGCGGCCCTCAGCACCAGTGTGCGGACCCTCACGCTTACCCTCCTTACTTCCGATAAGGAGTATTATGTAAACTAAGCTTTCTTCCTCCTAAAAAGGCCCCGCTTTTCCTTCAGCTTCCCCACTTCCCTTTCCAGTGCTTCTATCCTCCTCTTCATCTCCTCGAGCTCCTGTCGGAAGCTCCACAGTAGCTCCTCCCTTGCCTGAAGCCGAGCTACCTCCTTAAGCAGGGATTCGTACTTGTTCCGGTCCACCAGGAGCTTGTTGGCCGGTATTCCAACTTTTTCCTGAATTCTTCCATATAAGTTCCTAGGAAGTTCCCGCAAACTTTCGGCCGCAATAGCCCATCTACCGTTGATCATCTGAGCCCGGAGTATGCCGTTTTTTATGTATTTCTTGACCGTCTTCTCCGACACTCCGAGCTCTAAACTCGCCTCCTTGACGGTTAAATATTCCTCCATTTTTCCTAAAATCTTCCTAATTACTTCCCAACTACGACGCTCACCAGTTTCCCTGGGACGACTATAACCCTCTTCGGAGGCCGACCACCGAGGTACCGTTGGACGTTGGGATGCGAAAGTGCTTGCCTTTCAAGTTCTTCTTGGGATAAATCCGCAGGAACCCTGAGGCGTGCCCTGACCTTACCGTTTACCTGCACGGGGACCTCTACCTCCTCTTCCCGTGCCATATCGGGGTCGTAGGAGGGCCAGGGAACATCGAAGACGCTTTCGGTGTGGCCGAGCCTCCTCCAGAGCTCCTCGCCCAAATGAGGGGCGAACGGGGCCAATACCCGCACCAGTGCCTCCAGATAGGCCCCGAAGTTGGCCTTAGGTCTTTCTACGAGTTCCTGGTACAGGTCGTTGACCCACTCCATCATGGCGCTTATGGCCGTGTTGAAGTGGAACCTCTCTATATCCTCCCCTACCTTCTTGATAGTCCTGTGCATCCGGCGGTCCAAGGCGTCCTTCCTGAGGAGGGGTTCGGACGGATCGTGGTATTCCGTCACGAGCCTCCACACCCTGTTCAAGAACCTGTGTACCCCCTGGATTCCCCTGTCGTCCCAGTCGCCTCCTTCCTCGTACGCCCCCATGAACATCATATAACACCGGAAGGTATCCGAGCCGTACTGGTCTATGAATTCGTCCGGGTTGACCACGTTCCCCTTCGATTTGGACATCTTGGCCCCTCCACGGGTTATGACCCCCTGATGGAAGAGCCTTTGGAATGGCTCGTCGAAGGAGATGTGGCCGAGGTCGTATAGTACCTTAATGATGAAACGGGCGTAAAGCAGGTGCATGGTGGCGTGTTCGGCACCACCCACATATTGGTCCACGGGAAGCCATCTATCGGACAGTTCCCTGTCCCAGGGCACATCGTCCCTTTCGGGGCTCAGGTACCTCAGGAAGTACCAGGAGGAATCTACGAAGGTGTCCATGGTGTCGGTCTCCCGCTCTGCAGGCCCGCCACAGGAAGGACACCTGGTCCTCACGAACTCCTCGGACGTGGCTAAAGGTGACCTTCCGTCCCCCCTCGGCGTGAAGTCCACGTCCTCGGGCAGGAGCACAGGAAGGTCCTCCTCGGGCACGGGGACGATGCCGCACCTCTCGCAGTACACTATGGGTATGGGGGCACCCCAGTACCTCTGTCTGGAGATGAGCCAGTCCCTCAGCCGGTACCTACCCTTCCTCTCCCCTATTCCCCGTTCCTCGAGCCAGGCTATGACCTTCTCCTTTCCCTCCTCGGAATCGAGGCCGGTGAACTCTCCGGAGTTTACCATGACTCCAGGGTCGGTGTAGGCACGGTCGTCAGGAGGCTCCCCTTCCTTGGGCCTTATGACGACCCTTATCGGAAGCCCGAACTTCTTGGCGAACTCCCAGTCCCTCTCGTCGTGGGCAGGAACCGCCATTATTGCGCCGGTACCGTATTCCAAGAGCACATAGTCCGCTATCCATATTGGTATGCGCTCCCCGGTCGCAGGGTTTATCGCCTCCGCACCTATGTAAACCCCGGTCTTCTCCCTCTCGGTGGAGAGCCTCTCTATCTCGGATTTCGTCCTCGCCTGGTGCACGTACGCTTCGACCTCCGCCCTCCTCTCGGGGGTCGTCAGGACCTCCACGAGGGGATGTTCCGGA
>QNCW01000045.1 GCA_003645885.1 Candidatus Latescibacterota bacterium
GAGTTGCAACAACTGGCGGCCGATTCAGACCGTGTGAAAGGCCTGGCTGGATGGGATTGGATTCGCGAGTCAATCGAGGCTTTATCATCCTAAACATGGCCTTTCATTGGACAATTGGTATTATAAGGGTGGTGGCCAACGTGCAGAACGTGGGCACCGGAGCGGCGGAGGAAGTTAAGGTGAAGGTGTCCATAGAGGGGGAGGGCGAGGAGGTCCACTACAGGAGGGACCTCAAAGGGAGCAAGAAGGACGTCTTCAACCTCGGGGATATGGCCCCCGGCGAGGACAGGGACGTGAGCTTCTACTTTTTCACCAACCCCATGTTCGGGGGCAGGAAGGTGGCCGTTACCCTCGATGTGGCCGAGGCGAGGGGGAAGTTCGGCACATCCAAGGTCCTCACCTTCGACATAGGCAGGAGCGTGCCCACTGAGGAAGTGCTGGCGGTGGAGTCGGTGAGGGAGCGGAGGGGGGAGGTTAGGCCCGTGAGGTCGGAGCTTGTGGACGTGGACAGGGTCCCATCCGGGTCCAGGACGAAGCTGGAGCACGGCCTTGCGGTCATATTCGGTATAGAACGTTACAAGTACACTTTCCCCGCCGCTTACAAGGCCAGGGACGCTGCTGTGTTCTACAAGTACTGCAGGGATGTGCTCGGGATACCCGAGGAGAGGATATACCTGAGCACTGACGACAACGCAACCAAGGGGGAGTTCGAGTACGTGTTCGAGCCCAAGGACACCCCCAGGGAAGGGTGGCTCAAGAAGAGGCTGAGGGACCCCGAGCGGGCGGCCGAGACAGACATAATCGTGTACCTCGGGGGCCATGGGTTCCCGGACCTCTCCACAGGAGAGCCTTACTTCATCCCCTACGACGTCCGTCCGGAGCAGGCCACCAACGGGATACCCCTCAAGAAGATTTACACCACCCTCTCCGAGTTCGGGGCGAGGAGCGTCGTGGTCTTCGTGGAGGCCTGCTTCAGCGGCGCGAGCGGGTACAGGAAGGGAGGGGAGGAGGTCCTCCTCGCCAAGGGCATGAACCCCGTCTTTCCCGTGCTCGAAAGCCCTCTGGTGGGAAAAAGGACCGTGGTCTTCACGGCGACGAGCGGGAAGAGGCCCTCTAACAACAGGGACGACCTCAGGCACGGAATATTCACCTACTTCGTGCTGAAGGGCTTGGGGGGAGAGGCAGACCTGGACGGAGACGGAGACGTGACGGTTATGGAGATGTACGAGTACCTACGCAGGGAGGTCCCCAAGAAGGCCCTGGAGCCTCCTCTGGACAGGGAGCAGGTCCCCGGGATACTTCCCGACCCGAAGCTCTTAGGCGAGATGGCGGACGAGGATAGTGGAGGAGAAGCCTCCGAGGTGCGAGATGGTCGTCCTCGAGCCTCCGGGGGGACCTTCGGTGCAGGTGTATAGGTGCAGGCTCCGAGCGAAGGTCGCCAGGGAGGAGGGACGGCCTGACCCGGACTTTAAGGTTGCCGTCTCCCTGAACAAGTACACTTTCAGGGACGGGGAGGAGATGTCAATGGAGATAACCTCCACCCAGGACTGTTACATCACCGTGCTCAGCGTGTCTGCCGAGGACACGGTGTACGTACTCCTCCCGCACGAGTACAGGAGGGACAACTTCCTCAGGGCGGGGGGTAGGATATCGCTTCCTGGCGAGGAGGAAAGGAGGATGGGGATAACTTACAGGGTGCGCCTTCCCGAGGGGATGGAGAGGGCCACCGAGTTGATAAAGGTGATAGCGACCAAGAGGCCCTGTTCCCTCGGTGCGGGCTGGGAGAAGGCGGGAGGGTTCAACTACGTCCCCACCCCCAGGGCCGCACTCGAGGCCCTTTGCAGGTGGCTGGTCGGCATACCCTTGGACCAGAGGACTGAGGCGCAGGCTACTTACCTCGTGACGCGTTGATCCGGAGGTTCCTATGGAATACGAGGCGGTCATAGGTCTCGAGGTCCACGTCCAGCTTCTGACCGAAAGCAAGATGTTCTGCGGATGTTCTACGAAATTCGGGGCCGAGCCCAACACCCAGGCCTGCCCCGTGTGCTTGGGGTTTCCGGGCGTGCTCCCCGTGCTGAACAAGAGGGCTGTGGAGTTCGCCATAAGGATGGCCTTGGCGGTAGAAGGTGAGATACAACCCTTCTGCGTCTTCGCCCGCAAGAGCTACTTCTACCCCGACCTTCCCAAGGGATATCAGATATCGCAGTACGAGCTTCCCCTCTGCCTCGGGGGATACATAGAGATAGAGACCGACGGAGGGAAGAAGCGTGTTGGGATCACCCGCATACACCTCGAGGAGGATGCGGGCAAGCTCGTACACGAGGAGGCCTACGTGGAGGCCGGCACCTCCCTCTTCGACGGGAACAGGTGCGGGGTCCCCCTACTGGAGATAGTATCCGAGCCCGACATCAGGAGCCCCAAGGAGGCCCACGACTACCTTGTGAGGCTCAGGCAGTTGGTCATGTACCTGGGCATCTGCGACGGGAACATGGAGGAGGGGAGCATAAGGTGCGACGCCAACGTTTCTATAAGGCCCAAGGGAAGTAAGGAACTTGGGACCAAGACGGAAGTTAAGAACATGAACTCCTTCCGCAACGTGCAGAGGGCCTTGGAGGCCGAGATATCCCGCCAGATAAAGATACTGGAGGCTGGAGGAAAGATAGAGCAGGAGACCCTCCTCTGGGACCCCGAAAGGGAGGTAGTCGAACCTATGCGCTCGAAGGAGTTCGCCCACGACTACAGGTACTTCCCCGACCCCGACCTCGTGCCGCTGTACATAGAAAAGGAGTGGATAGAGAAGGTCCGCTCCGAGCTTCCCGAGCTTCCCTGGAGGAGGAAGGAGAGGTTCGTGGCCGAGCTCGGCCTTCCGGAATACGACTCCGAGGTGCTCACCTCCGAGAGGGAGATAGCTGACTACTTCGAGGACGTGGTCGCCTTCGGCGTCCCTCCCAAGGCCGCCAGCAACTGGGTCATGGGGGAGGTGCTGAGGGTCCTAAAGGAGGAGCACATAGGGATGGAGGCCTTCAGGGAGCGGATAGGGCCCGACAGGCTCGCAGGGCTCATAAAGCTCGTGCAGGCCGGGACCATAAGCGGGAGCATAGCTAAGAAGGTCTTCGAGGAGATGAGGACCGACCCCTCCTCCCCCAAGGAGATAGTGGAGAAGAAGGGACTGGCGCAGATATCCGACGAGGCCGAACTCTCCCGGATAGTGGAAGAGGTCCTCTCAGAACATCCGCAGGAGGTCGAAAGGTACAGGGCAGGGAAGGTGCAGCTTTTGGGGTTCTTCGTGGGGCAGGTGATGAAGAAGACCCGTGGCAAGGCCAACCCCAAGCTGGTAAACCAGCTCATAAGGGACAAGCTGGGATAGGCGAAAGGGGGTAAAGTTATGAGGCCATGGCTCAGGCTTACCTTGCTTGTGGGATTCCTGTTATGTACAGCTTTCTGCACATCCTCCCCCACTTCCCCCGTATTCCCGGCCAAGGTAGAGGTCTATTTCAGTCCGGATGGCGGGGCGCAGGATGCGATAGTCGAGAGGATAGATTCTGCTGAGAGCACGATAGATGTCGCTATGTACGCTTTGACCAACAGAGAGATAGCTTGGGCCTTAGTCAGGGCGCACGAGAGGGGAGTCAAGGTCAGGGTGCTCTTAGACGGGGACTTCGACGCCTCCTGCAAGTATTCCAAAGGAACCTTCCTCTCAAGGCACGGTGTGAAAGTAAAGCTCGACAGGAGCCACATAGTGGGAGGCGAGGTTCAGGGCCACATGCACAACAAGTTCGCAGTCATAGACGGGAAGGTCGTCATAACCGGTTCCTACAACTGGACGGCCTCGGCTGAGCACAGGAACGACGAGAACCTCCTCATAATCACCGAAGCCCCCAAGCTCTGTAGGAAGTACGAAAGCCAGTTCGTCAAACTCTGGACCAGGGGGGAGCCGGTCGAGGCCGTCCCCGAAGTCGTCCTGTCCGCCCAGGACGCGGAGGCCCTGAAGGAGCACGCAGGGAAGGAGGTCGTGGTCAGGGGGAAGGTGTACGACGTGTACCACTCCGAGAGGACGGACACCTACTTCCTCCACTTCGGTCCGGAAAGGCCCTGTTTTACGGCCGTGATATTCCGCTCTGCCGCAAAGGAGTTCCTCTCCCGTGAAATAGATCCTATGGACTACGAGGGCAAGGTGGTCCAGGTTACGGGCGAGCTCGTGGACCATCCGAAGTACGGGTTGGAGATGGTTCTGGAAAGCCCTTCCCAGGTGGAGGTCAAAGAATGAAGTAGATTTCGCAAGGTTGCTTAAACGATCAGGATGTCGAAGAATAGAGGTCCCGGAAGAGATTGTGGACCACGTGTTGGAGATGATATAGGAAAGCTCTGTGCAGGTGGACATCATGGCACGTATGAGGATACCCCGTAGAAAGATAGAGGAATTCTGTAAACGCCATCATATATGTAAGCTATCCTTCTTTGGTTCAGTGTTGAGGGAAGACTTCCGTCCCGACAGCGATGTGGACGTTCTGGTGGAATTCGAACCTGGACACGTACCCGGCTATCGTTTCGTGGAAATCCAGGAGGAACTTTCGAAGCTGTTAGGACGCCGGGTAGACCTGCACACTCCTAAGAGTCTGAGCCGCTACTTCCGTGACGAGGTCCTGGCCGAGGCGGAGGTGCAGTATGTCCAAAAGTGAACGCATCTATCTGCTTCATATGATAGATGCGGCGAGGAAGGCGGTGGAATTCACACGTGGTCGAAGGCGTGAGGATTTGGATAGCGATGAGATGCTGTCCTTGGCACTGGTGCGGCTGTTGGAGATTATCGGAGAAGCTGCCCGGAGGATATCGCAGAGGTTCAGGGAAAAACATGAGCATATCCCGTGGAGGCAGATAACAGGAACTCGTGACCGCCTCATCCACGGCTACGATGAGGTAGACCTCGACATAGTCTGGCAGATAGTGACAAAAGACCTGCCAACTTTACTTGCAGAACTTGAGAAGATATTACCATCCGAACAAGGAGGTCACATGGAGTTCTACGAGGTCGTAAGGAAGCGTTCGAGCATAAGGAAGTACAAGGACAGGCCCGTTGAGGAGGAGAAGCTTCGGAGGATACTGGAGGCCGCAAGGCTTGCGCCCTCGGCCGCCAACCGCCAGCCGTGGCACTTCATAGTGGTCAGGGACCCGAAGGTGAAGGAGGAACTGAAGGCAGCGTACGGGAGGGAGTGGTTCTACACAGCACCCGTCATAATCTGCGCCTGCGGGGACCCTTCCTCCGCCTGGGTCAGGTCGGACGGCAAGAGCTACCTGGATGTGGATGTCGCCATAGCCATGGAGCACCTGATATTGGCCGCAGCGGCGGAGGGACTGGGTACCTGCTGGATAGGGGCGTTCGACGAAGAGGCCGTCAAGAAGGCCCTGGGGATCCCCGAGGGCATATCCGTGATAGCCTTGACTCCCTTGGGGTATCCTGCGGAGGAGAAGGGGGAGAAGGTCAGGAAGTCCACCGAAGACATAGTGCACTACGAGAGATGGTGAGGCCGAACTTGGAAGGTCACCTTCGGGCGTGGGGACACCTCCACGCCCTGCTTTTACTCATCGTGCCCTCGGTCGCCCTGGCTTTGGAGGAGGAGCTGATAATAGTCTCCCCCCACTGGGAGGGGATACAGAGGGAGTTCGAGAGGGGGTTCGGGGAGTACGCACTGAGGAACTTCGGTAAAAAGGTGAAGGTTGAATGGCTCGATGTGGGCGGTACTTCCGAGGTCCTCAGGTTCGTAAAGTCGGAATTCTCGAAGAGGCCGGAGGGCATAGGGATAGATGTAATATTTGGGGGAGGGATAGATCCCTATATAGAACTTTCGCGCCTCGGCCTGCTCCAGCCCTACAGGCTTCCGGATTCCCTCCTTTCGAGGATAGCCCCGGAGATAGGGGGCATCCCCATCTACGACCCGAAGTACAGGTGGTACGGGGCGACTTTGGCCGGGTTCGGGATAATCTACAACAGGGCAGTTCTCAAGCTGTTGGGACTTCCAGAACCCAAGACTTGGGAGGACTTAGGGGACCCAAGTTTGTTCTCCTGGGTGGGCTCCGCCGACCCCCGCAGCAGCGGGAGCGTGCACATGGCCTACGAGATAATCCTCCAGGCCTACGGGTGGAGGAAGGGATGGGAGGTGATAACCAGGATGGGAGGGAACGTCAGGGCGTTCACGAGGGGGGCGAACGAGTCGGTGAAGGACGTGGCAGCGGGCGAGGTGGCCTACGGCCTGGCCATAGATTTCTACGCGTGGGCGCAGGTGAACAGGATAGGTCCGGACAAGATAGGCTACGTAATGCCCGAGGGCCTCACCGTCGTGAACCCCGATGCCGTAGCCATCCTTAAGGGAGCGCCCCATCCCGAGGCTGCAAGGAGGTTCTTGGAGTTCGTGATGTCCGAGGAGGGCCAGAGGCTCTGGATGTGCAGGAAGGGGGTTCCCGGAGGCCCGAGGGAATACCAGCTCGGCCGCTTCAGCGTGCTTCCGGACCTGTACGGAAAACTTAAAGGCCTCACCGCAGTTTCTGCGAACCCATTTTCGATGGGAAGCTCCCTCGAATACGACGCCGATAAGGGAAGCGAAAGGTGGAGGGTCCTCAACGACATGGTAGGTGCCTTAATTATAGATGTTCACGTCGACTTGGTGAGGGCCTGGAGGGCGGTGATAGGAAGGGGGCTCAGGGAGGAGGAAGTGGAGCTTCTGTGTCGTCCTCCCGTATCCGAGGAGGAGGCCCTAAGGCTGGCCGACCGCTGGGACGATCCGGAGTTCAGGAACGAGCGGATAGCCGAGTGGAGGACCTTCGCAAGGAAGAAGTACGAGAAGCTCGGCGGAAGGCCCGAGCCGGACAGGTGGGGGAGGATAGCGACGGTCCTGGCGCTCGGGATGTGGGTCGCCTTCGTCCTGCCTTACATGCAGCGGAGCTTCAAACGCAGGAGGCTCAGATGAAGAAGGTCGTAGGAATCCTTTCGATTTACTTAGCTTCCTGCGCCAGGGTCGCCCCACCACCGGGAGGGCCTCCGGACAGGACGCCTCCAGAGGTCGTAAGGACTTACCCGGAGGACGGGGAGACATCGGTCCCGTCCGGACGGGCCATAGAGGTAACCTTCAGCGAACATATGGACGAGCGCTCGGTGGAGAGGGCCTTCTTCCTCTATCCTAAGCCTGAAAGGCCTTTGAAGTTCAAGTGGAGAGGGAGGAAGCTCAAGGCCGAGGTGCCCGGAGGGCTTCGGCCGGAAAGGACCTATGTCGTAACGGTGGGGGCTTCGGCGAGGGACCTCCACGGAAACGAAATGGGGAACTCTTATACCTTCGCCTTCTCCACCGGGAGGAGGATATACGAAGGTAGGGCGAGGGGGATGGTCTGGAGCGATGAGGCGGTCGAGGGGCCGGTACATATCCGGGCTTACCTGGCACGGGAAGGTGAGGAGTTCTACGAGACCCAGGCGGATTCGTCGGGGAGGTTCGTGCTGTCACACTTGGCCCCCGGAACATACAGGATCTTCGCCTTCGAGGACAGGAACCGCGACGGCGGATATTCCCCCGGAAGGGAACCTTTTGCGGTCCCTCCGGAGGAGGTGGAGGTGGGGGAGGAGGAGGCGAAGGTTCCCCTCCTGCGCCTGGCCCTTAGGGACACGACATCGCCCGAGGTCTTAGGGGTCCGGACCCCTAACCGGAGGACCTTAACGGTGCGCTTCGACGAAGAAGTCGTGCTGGACTCCCTGAGGGCGTCCATGGAAGGACTCGAGCTTTCGAAGCCCTACACCGTCCCGGGAAGGAAGGGTCAGGTCTTCTGGAGCACAGGACCACAGCACCCCCGCTTCTATACGCTCCACCTCTCCGGGGTGGGGGACGTATGGGGGAACTTCCGGACCTCCCCCGAAGAATTACGCTTCAAAGGAAACTCCCTCCCCGACACCGTCCCGCCTAAGCTTGTGAAAGTCTTACCTGACACTGCGCTGCCCCTCAGGACCTCCATAAAGCTCGTCTTCGACGAGGCCATGGCCAGGGTCCGTCCTTCGAAGTGGAGGTTCAGCCCGGAAGTTTCGGGGAAGTGGACCTGGAGCGCTCCTAACATCTTGAGCTTCGAGCCCGACGGACCATGGAAGGGAGGGAGGTACGAGCTCGAGGTCCCTCCGGGTGCGTTGAGGGACGTCTCGGGCAACTTCCCGGCGGACACCATCGAGGTCGGGTTCTACGTCCTCCCCTGGGATTCCTTAGGGGAGATAGCCGGAAGGGTATCCGGGGCGGCCGGGCCCGTAGTCGTGGAGGCGAGGGAGGTCGAAGATTCCAAAGTCTACAGGACTCGGACCGAAGGTCCAGGTTCCTACGAGCTTCCCGTCCCAGGTGGGAGGTACACGGTCTGCGCCTTCCGGGACAGGGACGGGGACGGAAGGTGGAGCCCCGGAAGGCCCGAGCCCTTCCTTCCCGCCGAAAGGTTCGGGGTCCATCCCGACACAGTAGATGTCAGGGCCAGATGGAGGACCGAAGGTATAGACATAAGCCTTTAACCGAGGAGGAGAGATGGAGGAGAGGTCCTACGAGTTCCTGAGGAGGCTGATAGAAACTCCGAGCCCTTCGGGGTTCGAAGGGCCAGTTCAGAAGATATGGAAGGAGTACACATCCGGGTTCGCCGACAGGGTGTGGACCGACCTACACGGGAACACCATAGCTTCCAAGAACGAGGGCGGAAGCCCGAGGGTGCTCTTCGCAGGACACTGCGACGAGCTTGGATTTATGGTAACTTACATCAACGACGAAGGTTACCTCTACTTTAAGACCATAGGAGGCTTCGACCTTAACATAGTGCCGGGAAGGAGGGTCCGGATCCATACCAAGAACGGGCCGGTTTTCGGGGTCATAGGGAGGAAGGCCGTGCACCTCATGGAAGAGGAGGAGAGGAAGAAGCCTGTGGAGCTTCATACCCTATGGATAGATATAGGCGCCAAGGACAAGGAGGAGGCCAGCAGGCTCGTTTCGATAGGCGACCCTGTGACCTACACCGTGGGATTGGAGAGGCTTCAGGGGGACCTGGCTGTCGGCAGGGGCTTCGACGACAGGGCCGGGGCCTTTGCGGTGGCGGAGGCACTGAGGCTTCTCTCGGAGGACCCTCCCGAAGCCGCCGTGTTCGCCGTATCCACCGTCCAGGAGGAGGTGGGAAGGAGGGGGGCGGCCACGAGCACTTTCGGCCTTGAGCCAAAGGTGGGGATAGCTGTGGACGTTATACACGCCTCGGACCATCCCGAGGTGGACAAGAGGAAGGCCGGGGAGGTTAAGCTCGGGGAAGGGCCCGTGATATCTAGAGGAGCGGACATAAACCCGGTCGTCGCCGATATGCTCGTAAGGACCGCCGAGGAGGAGGGTATCCCGTACCAGATGGAGGGGAGCCCGAGGGACTCGGGCACCGACGCACATGCGATCCAGGTCAGCAGGGCCGGGGTAGCCTCAGGGGTGGTGAGCATACCTCTGAGGTACATGCACACACCTGTCGAGGTCCTGTCCCTCACGGACTTAGAGAACGTGGCCAAGCTGCTTGCCGCCTTCGCAAGGAGGATAACAAGGGAAACGGAATTCGTGCCCTGGTGACGCCTCCGCCTTGACAGCAGGAAAGTTCTTTTGTATGTTAGGGACGATGCGGGCGATATGGAGCATAGCGCTGTTGTTGCTGACGCTCGGGACGGCGGAGCTCGTCCTCGGGGAGGAGGTGAAGCTCTACCTCAAGGACGGGAGCGTGGTTACAGGGGAACTCGTGGAGGCCACGCCCCTTCTGGTCATCCTCCGGATTCAGGGGGAGATATATACCTTCGAGGTGAGGGAGATAGAGCACATGGTCCTGCCAGAACCGAGCCAGACCCGAAGGCCTGGCTGGAGTTTTCCCAGGTTGGGGTTCCTGGGGGGGACGCTCGCAGGAGGTGTGGTCGCATGGTGGGGCTTCGACAGCGCCTCCCGCAAGGAAAGGGACGCCCGGCTCCAGGAGGGATACGGCCTTCTGGAGAGGGCGGGTGAGCTTCGGAGGGAGGCCCGAAGGGAAAGGAAGATAGCATGGATGGGGGTGGTGGGAGGGGTGGTGTGCGCTGTGGTGGCCCTCGTGCCCGAGCGCACGGGCACAAAAGTACAAGCCCAGCTCGGGGATGGACTCAGGATAAGTATGGTTTGCGGATTTTGAAAGGGGGGAGCAGACATGAGGAAGTTCTTCGTCCTGGTGGCCTCGATGGTCCTGGGATGTGCGGCCACCCAGGGACCTCCCCAGCAGGCCGTAATACCTCCGGGCAAGGGGGAGCTGGTGTTGGATGCGGGGGGGATAGAGGCCCTGGACTTCGTCGTATACTCCCAGGACACAGGCAGGGAGGTGGCCAGGATATACGGCCTGAGGACCTACTTAGATCCCGGCACTTACAGGATAGTCGTCAAGACCGACTTAGAGGACGAGATAGAGATAGAGGACGTCCAGATAGCCGTCGGTCAGGAGAGGCATGTGAGGGTCCCGGTGGGTAGGTTCATGGTGAACGTCTTCGGCGCCGGCGCCCAGGAGAGGGGCGGGACGAGGCGGGTCCAGATACCTTTCTTGGTGTACGACTATGGGATGCACAAGGTGCTGGGCAGGGGCATGAGCTCCCTGCATGTGCAGCACTTCGTAGCGAGGGAAGGGATGTACAAGGTCCGGATCACCCCTATGATCACGTCCGCCCAGGGCGTCACGACGGTCCACGACATCATAAGGCCGGTTGAGGTCAGGTTCGGCACTGTGTACCCCCTCACCATAGATCTCAGCACCTTAGTCCCCACCCAGCCGGGTCAGGAGGAGCAGAGGAGGTACCCAGGGAGGTGATAGCGCCATGCTGCGGAACGTACTGCTGGTCGGACTCCTGTCCCTCGGCATATCCACAGGGACGGACGCCAAGGAGGTGCGGGCGACCATCATAGATCGGGACGGAAATCGGTTCGAGGTGCGGGACCTTAAGCTCGAAGGCCAGAAGGTCCTGTTCCTTGTGCGGGGGGATGAGAGGTCGAAGCTCAGATTCCGGGAGATAAGGAAGATAGAGTTTATCGGAGGAAGGTCCGAGGAGGAGATGCCGGTCAGGGTCAAGCTCAGGGACGGGCGACTCCTTGAGGGCACTGTTTATGTAGGAGGACTTGTGGGATATGTGCGAGGGGCGCGTCTCGTCTCCTTCACCGGCCACACCGACTTAGGTAAGTTCACCATCCCCCTCCGCGATGTAAGGGAGGTCTTCTTCTACGGAGGGGTCCTGCTCAGGAGATGTCCCAAATGTGGGCGCATGTTCGAGCAGAAGGATTACAAGTTCTGCCCGTACGACGGGACCAAACTTGAGCTCGTGGAGGTGGACACTACGAAGATGGATACCTTGGAAGCGAGGCCGGACACCTTAAGGAGGTAAGATGCTGAGGGCTTTGGGGTTGGCTTTAAGCTTAGTTCTATGTGCGGGATGTGGGAGGAACCCCGAGAAGGCCGTGGTGGCGGACGTGGGGGACTACAAGATTACGGTGGCCGAGCTTGTGGAATTCCAGAAGAAGCTTCCCCAGTCCCTCCGTAGCAAAAAGCAGGGGATAGAGGCCCAGAAGGACTACCTCCAGAGCTTAATAGACAAGTACATCATGCTTACGGAGGCGAGGGCCCAGAGGTTGGACGAGGACTCCCTGTTCCTGGAACGTTTCGACAGGGAAGTGAAGCACAGGCTCCGTCGTGAGCTAATAAAGCGTGAGGTATGGCCCAAGGTCGAGGTGAGCGAGGAGGAGATGAGGAAGTACTACGAAGAGCATAAGCTCGGAAGGGAATTGAGGGTGAGGCACATCCGGGTGGCGACCGAGAAGGAGGCCGAGAAGGTCATGGAGGAGTTGAGAAAGGGGCGCCCCTTCGAGGAGCTGGTGAGGAAGTATTCGATGGATTCCTCCACCGTGGCCAGGGGCGGAGATCTGGGCAGGTACTTCCGCAGGGACGAGGTGGCACATCATATAGGCGATGCCGTCTGGGATCTGAAGCCCGGAGAGGCATCCGGTCCTATGAAGGTGGGAAACTTCTACGAGATAATCCAGGTCGTGGACGAAAGGCCCGTACCCTTCGAGGACTGGAAGCCTAAGCTCCACAGAATCCTCTGGAGGCGCAATTTCCGCATCGAATTGGACAAGTTTATAGGGGACCTTCGCAAGAAGTTACATGTCAAGCTGAAAGAGGATAATCTGGACCTTCTTTTGGCAAGGGAGCGGGAATCCGGAGGAAGACCTCCCGTCTTCTCGGAGGACGAGAAGAAGTTGCCGCTGTATACCTTCGACGGCGGCAAGGTGACCATAGGGGACTATCTTAAGGCCTCATGCCGTGCCGTAGTGCGGCCTAAGGATAGAAACAGCCTTTTGGACTGGATAGATCATCTGCTTCATAACGAGCTTCTGACGACCTTCGCCTACAAGGAGGAGATAGATCGCATCCCGGAGGTGGCCGCCTGGATAAAGAAGAAGAGGGAAGAACTGCTCGTGGAGACCTTACGAAGGAAGGAAGTGAAGGAGAAGGTCGAAGTATCCGACCGGGAGGTCAGGGAGGAATACGAAAGGCACAAGATGGACCTATACTACCTCCCCGAGAGGAGGGACCTCACGGAGATACTCGTTCCCACCAGGAAGCAGGCAGAGGAGCTCCTCCGAAGGATAAGGGCCGGGGAGGACATGGAGGAGCTTGCAGCCAAGTATACTATACGCAGAGGCTTGAAGAAGCTCAAGGGGAAGTTCCATATGCACCCATCCGAAAGGCCCGTCTACGGGAGCTATTACGATACCGTCATGAAAGCGCCTGTGGGGAAACTGATGGGGCCGGTGAAGGTCGAAAAGGGCTACGCTCCCTCCGACACAGGATAC
>QNCW01000046.1 GCA_003645885.1 Candidatus Latescibacterota bacterium
TGGCAAACTACCCGACGCCATCCCCCAAGTGTAAGGCTTCACCCCACCTGATGCTCCCAATGTCTGGTTGTAGCTTTCTCCTACTACCCCGTCCGCCAGACTTGCCGTGGTCACCACCAAAGGCGCTGGCATACCCTTGCCCGTTAAGGATACGTAAAGGGTCCCCTCGTCGGGATCGTCGCTTATTACCGTCAGACTGTCGGTGTAAGTGGTAACATCGGCAGGTCTGAAGCTAACCGTCACATCGATGTTCGCCGCAACGTCAACTATAGCTGGGAATCCAGGCGTATATATCACCTCAAAGACCGAAGGATTACTGGAAACGATGTCGTTTATTGTCAGAGGGGAAGTGCCCTCGTTGCTCACCGTTAGAACTGTATCCTTAGAGGACCCCACCTGCACACCTCCGAAATCGACGCTGTCAGTGGAAACCGCTATGTCGGGCCCGGGCACGGACAGCTCAAGTTGAAAATATCCGCCAGGTGACCAGACGGGGGAACCGGAGACCACCGTGGCTTTCTCTCCGTTGATATAAAACGTTATCGTGTCCCCGTCTACGGCACCCTCATCTTTGTCGGGCGTGAACGGAAGATCTCCTTCGACGTGGATGCCGTATTGCCCTGGTCCCCCCCAGGCATATTGTACCCCGCACAGTACTCCATCGGGGTCATATGCTTTAATTGTGTCCGCGGTTGTAATTGGACGGCCGTGGAAGGTGGTGCTCATTCCCCAGAAATCGCAAACCGGAGCCTGGGCGAAGACCTGTCCCGTTCCCACCCCGACGGCCAACGTCAGGACTAACGATAAGGTCAAACCTCCAAAACCCTTTTTCATTATCTCAGCTCCTTAAGCGTGTATCCTTCGCCCGACTGTAAGACCCTCGGTGGAGATAGCAAAATCCATACCACTTCTTGGCCCCATGCCGGAAGCTTGAGCCGATAATTGTGTAGCCGTAGCCGGAGATATCCCTCTGATCTCGAGCTGGACCCGTTAGGGCTGTCACATGGGACAGAAACGACGGCGTGAGAAAGGATATATCTGTAATCCTTTGCAACCCAAAGAACTTTCGCATAAGATATGACAGATCATTCCGACGTTCGAAAGGTACTTCTTATAAGGAGACCTGTCAAGGGCCTTGTGACGAAATGACACTTTTTTGCCATCTTCCTCGGGCACTTGGCTGACCATCCAGGCTCCTCCGGAGGATGTTGCGCAGGGGAAGGAGATAGAGTATCTTTAAAAGGAGGTATGGGCCGGTCCATCAGGTGGACCGGCTTTCACACGCTGAGGGTCCTTCCCGGGAAGGAAACGAGAGGAGGGAACATGGAGCTCTACGATATGGTGAGCCCGTTGGATTACAGGTACTACGGGGACGACAGGGAGTTCTTCGAGAGGTTGCGACCTTACGTCTCAGAGGGGGCGAACATAAGGTACATGCTCAAGGTCGAGGCCGCCCTCGTAAGGGAACTTGCAGAAAGGGGGGTCTGCCCGGAGAAGGCCGCGGAGGAGGTCGAAAGGGCCTGCTCCGAGATAACTCCCCGGGAGGTGTACGAGGAGGAGAGGAGGATCCAGCACAACATCCGTGCCCTCGTGAACTGCATAAGGAGGAGGATAAGCCCGGAGTCCAGGCCCTACGTCCACCTCTTCGCAACATCCTGCGACATAATGGACACAGCCACAGCCTTGAGGTTCAAGGAGCTTACGGGAGATGTGCTTATTCCGGACCTGATAGGCTTGGAGGAGCTTCTTATAGGGATGGCCAGGGAGACGGCCGACGTCCCCCAGATAGGCAGGACCCACGGACAGCACGCGGAGCCCATAACCTTCGGATTTGCCCTTGCGCTATATGTCGACAGGCTCGGAGGCAGGATAGAGAAGCTCGACGAGGCCAGGCGCAACCTCAGGGGGAAGTTCTCGGGGGCGGTGGGAGCTTACAACGCCCTCTCACTCCTGGAGGGGATAGATCCATCCGAGTTCGAAAGCAGCCTCCTCGGCAGGCTCGGCCTCAAGCCCTCCGGAATATCCTCCCAGATAGTGGAGCCCGAGTACCTCGTGGACCTCGTATGTTCCGCAGTATCCTGCTTCTCCGTCCTCGCCAACCTTGCTGACGACATGAGGCACCTCATGAGGACTGAGATAGCCGAGGTGAGGGACAGGAAGGGGGAGGAGAGGGTGGGCTCCTCCACAATGCCCCACAAGGTGAACCCCAAGGACTTCGAAAACGTTAAAAGCATGTGGAAGGCGTTCATGCCGAGGATCGTGACGGTCCTCATGGACCAGATATCCGAGCACCAGAGGGACCTGACGAATTCCGCCTCCGGGAGGTTCGTGACCGAGATCTTCACGGCTTTAGACTACGCTGTACATCGCACTGTAAAGGCCCTTCGGAACATAGAGGTGGACAGGGAGAGGGTGAGGGAAAACTTGGAGATGAGCAAAGGCTTCATAGTTGCGGAGCCCCTGTACATACTCCTTGCGCTCGAGGGGTACCCCGATGCGTACGATCGTACCAAGAAGCTGGTGGCGGAGGCGAGGAGGTCGGGCAGGCCCCTCCCGGAAATTGTCTGGGAGGACGAGGAGATAAGGCCGTTCTTGGAGGGACTCCCCGAGGAGAAGAAGGAAGTCCTACGGGACCCCTCCCTCTATACTGGGGACGCCACCCGAAGGACCTTGGAGACGTGCGAATACTGGGAGGGCAGATGTAAGGTTTTAAAGGAGAAGTTAGGAGGCAAGACATGCGCACCGTAACCGAACCTTCCCGTGAGGTACCCGTCTTGGCGGAAGCCGATGTGGTGGTATGCGGTGGAGGCCCAGGAGGGTTCCCGGCGGCCGTAGCGGCAGCTCGACATGGAGCCAAGACGATCCTCATAGAGCGCTACGGCTTCATGGGAGGGCTCGCCACTGCGGGGCTGGTAGCGCCCATCTTGGGACACACCGCCCACGAGAGCGATACTCCTATAGTCCAAGGCATACTGAAGGAGGTCACCGAGCGCATGCACGCTCTCGGCTGCGCCCCCTCGTGGAAGGAGAGCCTCAGGGAATGGGGGATCCGCTTCGATGCCGAGGCATTGAAGGTGGTTATAGACGAGATGTGCCGGGAGGCCGGCGTAGAGGTCCTGCTGCATACGTTGGTCGTGGATGTGGTCAAGGAGGGGGATTCCATAGCGGCGGTGATGGTGGAGAACAAGTCGGGCCGGCAGGCGGTCGTGGGCAAGGTCTTCGTGGACGCGACCGGGGATGCCGATGTGGCATACAGGGCCGGAGCGCCCACGACCCACGGCCGGGCGTTCGACTCCCGGAACCAGGCTATGGGCTCCTTCTTCCACCTGGCCGGGTTCGGGTACCCTGACACGAAGCGGGTCAAGGAGTTACATAAGCTCATCAGGGACAGGCTCAGGGAGGGGAGGTTCCGCTTCTACAACGAGGGCTTCCTCAACCGGAACGCCTACCACACGGACCACACTTCGGCCAACATGACCAGGGTGGGCGGTGATCCCACATCGGTCCGGGATTTGACGAGGGCCGAGATGGAGGTCCGAAGGGAGGTCTGGAAGCTCGTCCGCTACCTTAGGGAGGAAGTTCGGGGCTTCGAGGACTGCTACGTGCAGCAGACCTCCTTCCAGATAGGACCCCGTGAGAGCCGTCAGGTGGTGGGGCCTTACGCCCTGACGGGGGACGACATACGCAGGGGGGCCAAGTTCGAGGATGCGATAGCGAGGGGCTCGTGGTGGATAGATATACACTGTCCCTTAGGGAGGACATATCCGGTCCACCTGTGTACGGCCGAATGCCCGGAGGGGAATAGCTGTCCCTACTGGATCTCCCAACATGAAAGTATGCTTTCGATGGAGGAACTCTTCCCGCCGAAGGGGGACTGGTACGACATACCTTATAGGTGCCTCCTATCCGTGGCCGTGCCCAACCTCCTCGCCTCGGGTAGGTGCATATCCGCAACTCACGAGGGCATGGCGGGGGCGAGGGTCATGGGAACCTGCATGGCCGTAGGTCAGGCGGCTGGCACTGCTGCGGCCCTGGCCGTTGCTGAAGGGGTGCGACCCGGTGACGTGGACGTATCCCGGCTCCGGGAGGTCCTACGGGAGGACGGCCAGCTGGTGTGAATCTGCTCTTGCCACGGGGCCTTTAAAATGTTATCTTTAGTTCCGGAGGGATACATGGTCGAGCCCATAAGGTGGGAGGACGGGAAAGTTATAATCCTAGACCAGACCGAGCTTCCTACTGACGTAGTCTACAGGAAGTGCGAGGAAGTCGAGTGCTTAGCAGAGGCCATATCCTCGCTGAGGATAAGGGGGGCACCACTTATAGGCATAGCTGCTGCGTACGGCGTGGTCTTAGGGGTGTGGAATGCGGAGGACGAAGGGAAGCTCTGGGACGAACTTGAGAGGGCATCGGAGAGGATAAGGTCCACAAGGCCCACAGCTGTCAACCTCTTTTGGGCGTTGGAAAGGATGAAGAGGGCCGCCGAGGAGCACAGGGGGGAGGGGGCCGAGGCGATAAAGGATGCCCTGCTTAAGGAGGCCAGAGGGATACACGAGGAGGACGGGCGAAGGTGCAGGGCCATAGGGGAGAACGGAGCGGAGTTGCTTCCGGAGGAGGCCTCCGTGCTCACCCACTGCAACGCTGGTGCCTTGGCCACCGGGGGGATAGGGACCGCTTTGGCCGTGCTCTACGTCGCCAAGGAGAGGGGCAAGCGGGTCAGGGCCTTCGTGGACGAGACAAGGCCCCTTCTCCAGGGTGCGAGGCTCACGGCCTGGGAACTTCGGCAGGCAGGGATAGATGTGACCCTCATATGCGACGATATGGCCGGCTGGGTCATGGGCAGGGGGTGGGTGGACGCCGTGGTGGTCGGGGCCGACAGGATAGCTTCGAACGGAGACTTCGCGAACAAGATAGGGACCTACAGCCTCGCTGTGCTTGCCAAGCACCACGGGGTCCCGTTCTACGTCGCAGCACCCCTTTCCACTTGGGACTTCTCCATATCCGACGGGACCGAGATACCCATAGAGGAGAGGAGGCCCGAGGAGGTTACCGAAGGCTTCGGGAGGAGGACCGCCCCCGAGGGGGTGGAGGTATACAACCCCGCTTTCGACGTCACCCCGGCCGAGCTCGTCACGGCCTTTATATCGGAGAGGGGGGTGGCGTTCCCTCCCTTCGAGGAGGAGTTCAGAAAGTGGAGAAGCGGCGGAGCGGTGAGGACTTTCTCGCAATGGTCAGCCCAACAAGGAGGTAGATATGGCCATAGCGGGGAAGAAGGTGCTGATGGTGGTGCCGCCGGAATTTCAGGATAAGGAGTACGAGAGGGTGAGGAGGCTTTTGGAGGCCCAGGGGGCAAAGGTGACCGTGGCATCCCTCTACCCCGGTCAGATAAGGGGGGAGAGGGGGCTCATAACCAAGGCGGACGTCGCCGTGTCCGACGTAAAGTACTACGATTACGACGGCCTCGTCTTCGTAGGTGGGGAGGGGGCCAGGAAGTACTTCTACGACGACGAGAAGGTCCTCAAGCTCGCAAAGGACGCAAAGTACAAGCCCATGGGGGCCCTCTCCACTGCCGTCGGAATATTCGCATATGCCGAGGTTCTGAAGAACAAGAGGACCACCGGAAGCAGGAACATAATAAGGATGGTGGAGGCCCTCGGAGCCAAGTACACGGGTGAGCCCGTTTGCGTGGACGACAAGCTGGTGACGGCCGTGGGGCCGGACGACGCCGAAAGGTTCGCTAACGCCTTCGCGGAAGCTCTGGCCAAGTGAGGCCGGGGCCCTGTCCGAAGGACAGGGCCCTGTTTTTGGGGTTATGAACTTCTCAAATGTGGATGATATTCCATAAGCTCTGGCTGGTATACGATCATCTGCGGGAAGCCCTCTACGGGACCTACACCTACAGGATAATCTCGACATTCTGGTCCCTCCTCTCGAGGCTTTGGTACTACGCCGTCCTCGGGGCCTTGGTCGCTGCCCTGGTCTCTTGCTTCCTTCCCAGGGAGAAGCTAAGGGAGCTTTTGAGGGCGAAGAGGAGCTGGTCGCTTTTAGGGGCCACGCTCGTGGGGCTGGTCTCCCCCCTCAGCACGTACGCCGCTATACCGTTGGTGGGGAGCCTCATGCTCATGGGCGTTCCGGCACCTCCGCTCCTGGCCTTCCTGGTCTCTTCCCCCCTTATGAACCCCTCCCTCTTCCTGATAACGTGGGGCATCATGGGGCCTGAGATGGCCCTGGCCAGGGCAGCTTCCGCCTTCATATTGGGGATGGCAGCGGGCGGGATAGCTGAGGCGCTCTCGAGGAAGGGGATGGAGTTCGGCAGGGACGTCGAGGTGGGGGAGGTGAAGGGGAGGGCCTCGGGGTTCCTAAGGGAGTTCGGAAGTTCGCTCTCCTACGTCGGTAGATATTTCGTGCTCTCGATCCTGATGGCTGCCTCTGTCCAGGCCCTCGTCCCGCCGAGGTGGATAACCCTGCTCTTCGGAGGGAGGGGGTTCAGGGCGGCCGTAATGGGGGGAGCGTTGGGGGTCCCCCTCTATTCCTGCGGTGGGGGGACGGTGCCCGTCATAGCTGCCCTCGTGAGCATGGGGATGGGACAGGGGGCTGCCCTGGCCTTCTTCCTTACTGGGCCGGCAACGAAGCCCGCAACGATCCTTAGCCTTCAGGCAGTGGCCAGGGGGAGGATATTGGCGCTGTACCTGACGGTGACCTTAATAGGCGGGGTCCTACTGGGTTACGCATACTCCCTGTTCGCTCCCGAGCTTCGCCTCTTCACGAAGCTGGGCCCTGGGGGGATATGGTGAACGGGATCGTAGACCTGCGAAGCATGGAAGACAGGTGATCTCCTGCACGAGGACGCCCTCAGGAACTGGCGTGCCGAGTAGATCGAGGACGAAGGGATGGTCGAGTTCGTGCTTTTGTTCGTAGGCGCAACCTCCGCAGCTCAGGTCAGGTTCGTGGACGTGACCCAGGAGGCGGGGATAGACTTCGTGTACGTGAACGGCGCAAGCGGACGGAAATATATGCCCGAGCCCATGGGCTCGGGAGCGGCGTTCTTAGACTACGACTTGGACGGCGACCTGGACCTGTACATCGTCAACGGCGCCCCCTTGCCCGGTTACCACTGCAGCGGGACCCCGAGGAACGCCCTGTACCGTAACAACGGCGATGGAACCTTCACAGATGTGACCTACGAGGCCGGGGTCGGCGACGCACACTACGGCATGGGTGTGGCCGTGGGGGACTACGACAACGACGGGGACCCGGACATATACCTCGCTAACTTCGGTCCGAACGTACTTTATCGTAACAACGGCGATGGGACCTTCACTGATGTCACGAAGGAAGCAGGAGTAGGGGACGACGGCTGGGGCGCCAATGCCTCCTTCGTGGACTACGACCTGGACGGCGACCTGGACCTCTACGTTGCCAATTATATAGAGTACGATGTAAGGTACAACAAGGAGTGCCTTCAGGGGGGGGTGAGGGCGTACTGCGGACCCAAAGCCTATCCGGGTCAGTCCGGGGTGCTCTATCGTAACGACGGCGACGGTACTTTCACGGACGTCACCAAGGAGGCCGGGCTCTACACCACGGAGGGGAGGCAGCTGGGGGCGGTATGGGGGGACTACGACAACGACGGGGACCCGGACCTTTTTGTATCCAACGATCAGGCGCCTAACTTCCTGTTTCGTAACAACGGCGACGGAACCTTCACCGAGGTGGGCCTTGAAGCCGGGGTGGCGTACAGCGAGGACGGGGCCGCAGAATCCGGGATGGGGGCCGACTTCGGGGACTACGACAACGATGGGTACCTCGACATCGTCGTAGCAACTTACCAATGGCTACCCGTCAGGCTTTACCACAATGAAGCAGGGGAGTTCTTCACCGACGTCACATTCGCATCCAACATAGGCATGAACACCATACCTTACCTCCCCATGACCGTGGTCTTCCTAGACTACGACAACGACGGATGGCTGGACATATTTGTGGCCAACGGCCATCTGGACGAGAACGTGAAGGAATACGACCCCATGGCGAGCTACGCCCAGAGGAACCAGCTCTTCCACAACAACGGCGACGGAACCTTCACCGAGGTAACGGAGGTGGTAGGACCTGGGTTCGAAATCGAAAACGTCAGCCACGGAGCAGCCTTCGGGGATTACGACAACGATGGGGACGTTGACATATTCGTCTCGAACTCCCACGGGCCTTGTTCCCTCCTCCGCAACGACGGGGGGAACCTCAACCACTGGCTCGCCATAAGGACCGTGGGGACGAAGAGCAACAGGGACGGGATAGGGGCCAGGATAAAGCTGACCTCCGGAGACCTGGTGCAGGTGAGGGAGGTGAAGAGCAGCTACGGGTATTTAGGTTCCAGCGACCTGAGGGTTTACTTCGGCCTGGGGAGGAGGAAGAAGGCGGACAGGATAGAGATACGCTGGCCGAGCGGCCAGGTCCAGGTGCTCGAGGATGTGGAAGCTGACCAGTTCCTCACCGTAAGGGAACCTTCATAGGCGTGCCTCGACGGTCGCATCCCTTCCCAACGAGAAGGCCTTGAGGTTGGCCTCCGTGGACCTGGGCACGAGATGGGCTATGACCTCCTCCCATATGCCGAGGGGGATGTCCAGGAAGTTCGAGAGCGCCCCTAAGAGCACGACGTTCTCCGTCCTTGCGTTCCCCGCTTCCCTCGCCAACCTCTCGCCTTCGACGAGGACCAGCCTTTCGAACCTCGCCCTGAGCCGCCCCTCGATGTCCTCGGGGTATCTGAAGCTTCCCGAGGAGACCGTGACGGGGACTATCTTCCTCCTGTTGACTATGGCCCATCCGCCGTCCCCGAGGTAACCTGCGTAGCGCAGGGCCTCCACCTCCTCCAGGCCCACCAAGAAATCGGCCCTCCCCGAGGGGACCAAGGGGGAGAAGACCTTCTCGCCGAAGCGGACCTGGGCCAGGACGCTCCCCCCCCTCTGGGCCATCCCGTGGACCTCGTTGGCCTTGACATCGTACCCGGCCCTGAAGGCGGCCTCCGCAAGCAGCTTGCTCGCCAGGACTATGCCCTGCCCTCCTACGCCTGCCAACACCACATCGCTCATCCTTCCTCCCTCGCTATGGCGCCGAACCTACATACCTGCGCGCAGAGACCACATCCCGTGCAGAGGGAATTTATCCGCACCTTCGCCCCATCCTTCTCCAACGCCGGACATCCGAGCCTCAGGCACCTACCGCACCCCGTGCAGGCCTCCGCCGAGACCTCGTACCGGGGACCGTACTCCCTCGTAAGGAGCAGGCAGGGCCTCCTCGATACCACGACCGAAGCCTCCGGGGACGCCACCTCCTCCTTCAGCACCGCTTCGGTCCGGCTGAGGTCGTAAGGGTCCACCACCCTCACCCTTCGTACCCCGAGGGCACGGGCTATATCCTCCGCCCTCGCCTCTACGGTCTCCTCCCCCATCAGGGTCCTCCCCGTGCCGGGGTGGTCCTGATGGCCCGTCATGGCCGTGGTCCCGTTGTCAAGGACGATTATGGTGACATCGCCCCGGTTGTAGGCCACGTCCAAAAGCCCTGTCATCCCGGAGTGGAAGAAGGTGGAATCTCCGACCACGCCGACCACTGGCTTCTTCAGGCCCGCCTTCGCCATCCCCATGGATGCGCTTATGCCGGCCCCCATACATATCAGGGTGTCCATGGCGTTCAAGGGCGGGAAGACGGCCAGGGTGTAACATCCTATGTCGCCGGTTATCACGACGTCCATACGAGAAAGCACGTAGAAGATCCCCCTGTGGGGACATCCTGGGCACATGACCGGAGGCCTGGGGGGAAGGTCCGCCTCCTGGCGGGGTTCGGGCGGGTCCCTTCCCTCCCAGCGCATCCTGCCCCTTATGACCCCGTCCGGACCGAGCTCGCCTATCCCCGAGAAGTACCTCCTCCCTTCGGCCCTCACCCCTAAGGAGCGGACCTGCTCCTCCAGGAACGGGTCAAGCTCCTCGACGACCAGCACCTCCTCGACCTGCTCCGCGAAGCTCCTTATCAGCCCCTCCGGGAGGGGGTAGGTCATGGCGAGCTTGAGAACGGACGCCTCCGGGAAGGCCTCCTCGACGTACTGGTAGCACACCCCTGAAGTCACCACCCCCAGCTTCCTTTCCCTCCAGATTATGCGGTTGTGGGGGAACCTCTCGGAGAACTCCCTCAGGGCCCGCATGCGCTCCTCCACCTTCCTCCTCCTCCCCCTTGCGTAGAGGGGCAACATGACGAGCTTCTGAGGGTCCTTGCTGAAGGAGGGGACCTGAGGCGACCTCCTCCCGCCCAGGGCGACCACGCTGCGGGAGTGGGAGAGCCTTGTCGTGGAACGCAGGACCACGGGGGTGTCGAACCTTTCTGATATGTCCAAGGCCACTTCCACGAAGTCCTTGGCCTCCTGGCCGTCCGAGGGTTCCAGGAGGGGGACCTTCGCGAACTTAGCGTAGTTTCGGGAGTCCTGCTCGTTCTGGGAGGAGTACATCCCCGGGTCGTCCGCCACAACCACCACGAGCCCTCCCCTCACGCCCGTATACGAGAGCGTCATAAGGGGGTCCGCAGCGACGTTCAAGCCCACGTGCTTCATGGTCGCCATGGCCCTCACGCCCGTCCAGCAGGCCCCCGCCGCGACCTCTAAGGCTACCTTCTCGTTGGGGGCCCACTCACAGTACACCTCGCCGTAACCGGCGAGGTTCTCCAGTATCTCGGTGCTGGGGGTGCCGGGATATCCCGCCGCCACCGCAACCCCGGCCTCGTACGCCCCCCGGGCTATGGCCTCGTTTCCCGAAAGCACCTTCCTCATATTTCCTCCTCCAAAAAAGGCCACGGAGGGTCCGTGGCCTGGGTCCCGAGCCAATATAAGAAAATTGAGCACGAATTGTCAAGAGGTTATCCCCAAAGTTCGGACAGAAGATGGGGATACCAAAATACGATCCTGAGGCGAAGAATTGAGATGTAATCTATCTTAGGCATAAGTTCTTGAAAGAAAAAAGCTTGACATGAGGTCCATAAGATGTTATATTTAGGGTTGAATTTTGGAGGGGAAGTAATGTATTACGGAATTCTGCTTGAGATGAGGGGTGTTACGGTCTCGACAAGGCCCGCAGGGGGTTCTATGCCTGTGGGCCTTATTCTTATAGACCTTTATTCCAATTCTGAGCATGTGATCTTTGTTTCCATAGGTAACTCCCAAGGAGCAGTCTGGCTAATCTCCGCAAGCCAGACAAAAGACACGATGACCTCACCATTTGGGCCAAGGGAGAGGCGGCAGACTTCGAATGCAACTTGAAGATTCCGCCGTTTTCAGCTATGGATAAGCTGATAAACATCTAAGCTTAACGAAAGGAGGAGATGAAAATGCGCAGACTTATATCGTTTGGAACGATGGGCTTGTTAGCTATTCTGCTTGCGTTTTGCTCGGTTGTCTTGGCTCAAGATAAGTTAAAGCAGATGTTTCCCGACTCAGAGGTGGTCTGGGAGAGGAAGCTTGAAAAAGGCATTGCGAGCTTCGCCGTAGCCAAGGCAAGTGGAGATATAGCGGCCATCTCTGTAGGTAATGGGGAGATGGAGCTGAGATTCTTGGACAAGACAGGTAAGCTGCGATGGAAGCGTCAATTCAAGGGGAGAGCCTATTTTTCAAAGCCTCCAGAGGTTTCCGATAACGGTGAGGTAGTCTGTGTATATGGTTGGGGTAGAAGGAAGTTAAACTTGAGGACTTGGGTGTTCGATAAGACAGGGGAACTTCTTTTCTCGGTTGAGAAGAAGCATACCTTCTTTTATCCATCACCTGATGGCAACTATTTTGTGGAGGAAGGAGAAGCTGGGCTGACACGGGAATTTCCAATATATGATAGGCATGGGAAACTTGTTTGGGAGATACCCCCTGAGGGATTTGGAGGAGACATTTTCGCCTGTCGTTTTGTCGGGAAGGACCATTTGCTTGTTTACTCGGCTGATTACTCTGCTAAAGAGTCTATACTCCGTCTTGTTACTTTCCCAGAACTTGAAACAGTGTGGAGCTACGCTTTGGAATATCCGATTATGGTATTTACCACCTTTCAACATACCAATACAGCTATCGCAGAGAATCGCATAGCGTTCTTCGGGGACATTCAAAGACCTTGGCCGCCTATATATCTATTCGATATGTCTGGCAATCTTCTGTGGAAGCGGAATGACATTCGTTGGCCTGAAGCTATTGCCTTGTCCGATGATGGAAAATTTACCGTTGTAGTTAATGCAAATCCAAGGGGGATTTATATTATTGATAACGAATCGCAACAGATCCTTGTTTTTCATCAGTTGGCGAGGAGTGATCCATACTTTGTGTTCCTTAACTCCTCCATCTTCTTCTCAGATCCCCATAAGCTTATAATTTCGGGATTTGCTCGGAAGAAGATGATAAGCTACTTCTGCCGATTTGATAAATATTGGAAGATAGTCCATGAGAGTTATGAGGAAGGTTTAGTAAGACCTTTTGTATTTAAGACTAGAAAGGAAAGATTCTTATTGAGAAGCAAGTTGGGGATAATCCAAGGGATATCTATTGGAAAAGTTAAGGAGGCGCGATGATGATAAAAAAGATTCTCTTGCTGTTGGGCGCTTATATCTGGGCTCTTTCCGGAAATGTCTTTGCGGCGGTCTGGCCTGTGTCCAACTCTTCCAAATAACGGTACCGAGATACAGTATTGTTATTTAAGTGAGGGGGGAGCATAATTATCAGAGATATTGGTTGACAAGGCTTGAGATAGTGTATATCTCCTTTGAGGGTCTACTATCAAAGGAGGTGACACTATGCTCAAGCCCACATCCACAGACTACA
>QNCW01000047.1 GCA_003645885.1 Candidatus Latescibacterota bacterium
TAGCCAAGTTCGGGGGCCTCAGAGGGATAGACAGGGCATCGCCTGCTGAGCTCGAGCAGGTCCCGGGGATGGGACCTGCTAAGGCGGCAGCCGTAAAGGCCGCCCTGGCCTTGGGCAGGAGGTTCGCCTCCGAAGGTGAGGGGGAGAAGGTGGTGTTCAGGTCGAGCTCGGATGTGGCGAAGTACTACCTACCTAAGGTCAAGGGGCTTAAAAAAGAGGTCTTCAGATGCGCCCTCTTGGACATGAAGAACAGGCTCATCAAGGATGTGATCGTATCGGAGGGAAGCCTCGGCGAGAGCCTGGTCCATCCGAGGGAGGCTTTCCTCCCAGCGGTCAGGGAGTCGGCGGCCGCTGTCATATTCGTCCACAACCATCCCTCCGGGGACCCGAGCCCCTCCCGGGAGGACGTGGCCGTAACCGAACAGCTCGTCCGGGCGGGGAGGATCTTGGGGATAAAGGTCCTGGACCATGTGATCTTGGGTGAGGGAAGGGTCGTGAGCTTGGCCGAGGAGGGTCTCCTCGGAGGTTAGGATGCGCTTCGTAGCGGACGATATGTTGGGGAGGCTTGCCAAGTGGCTCAGGCTCTTAGGATACGATGTGATATATCCCGCACCTGCGAGGGACGCTCAGCTCCTCAGGCTCGCGCAGGCGGAGGACAGGGTGCTCCTCACGAGGGACAGGGGGTTGGCTGAGAGATGTTCCGGGAGGAAGGTCTTAGTGGAGAGCGGAGACCCCTGGGAGCAGTTAAGCCAGGTCGTAAGGGAGCTCGATCTGGACGTAGAGAAGGGCTTCCTGACCAGGTGCGCCCTCTGCAACGAGCCCATAGAGTCCCTGCCCAAGGAGGAGGTGCGGGACTTGGTGCCGCCGTATGTCTTCGGCACGCACGAGAGGTTCGCAAGGTGCCCCAAGTGCGGCAGGGTCTACTGGGAGGGCTCCCATGTGGAGAGGATGCGCAGAAAATTGAAGGAGGCTTTGGGGTGGAAGGAAGGAACTTAGACGAAGTTCCCTTCGTGGTCTTGGATTTCGAGACCACGGGCTTGGAACCCGAGGCGGGGGACAGGATATGCGAGCTCGGGGCGATGAAGCTCAAGGGAGGACGAAAAGGGGAAGTGTTCTGGAGGCTCGTGGACCCCGGAAGGCCGATATCGCAGGGAGCCTTCTCCGTACACCACATCACCCCAGGGATGCTCGAAGGAGCGCCGAGCATGGAGGAAGTGCTTCCCGAATTTCTGAGGTTTTTGGGCGACGATGTCATAGTGGCCTACAACGCCTCCTTCGAGATGAAGTTCCTTGGAAGCGAACTTGGCCGGGTTGGACTTCCTCCTCCTTCCAACCTCGTGGTGGACGTGCTTTCCATGGCCAGGCGGCTCCTTCCGGGCCTTGGGAATTACAGCTTGGGCCGTGTCGCAAGGAGGCTGGGGGTGGAACACTCCCAAGCCCACAGGGCGATGGGGGACGTTTCGGCGACCGCTGGGGTCTTCCTCCTGCTTTTGGATATGGTCCGAGGAAGGGGGATCAACACCTTAGGGCAACTGCTCGGGTTTCTGGGGAGCTGAGTCCTGTGATGGAACTTCTGGGTTGGCTGAGGGAGCTTATGGCACGTCCGAGCCCCACAGGCAGGGAGGGGGAGGTCCAGAGGTTCTTAGTCGAAGCTCTACGGGGGATGGGGTTCGACGTGATATTGGAGCCGGTGCTCCCGGGAAGGCCGAACTTGTACGCTGTAAGGGGTAGGCCCGGATACCTCCTGGCCACCCACGTGGACACCGTGCCTGCGTGGGGATGTGAGGGGTTCACGGTAGAAGACGGAACGGCCTACGGCAGGGGAGTCGCTGACCCGAAGGGGCAGATAGCAGCACTCCTGACCGCCTTAGAGGGGACCGAGGCGCCGGCCTTCGTGGCCCTTTTTGTGGACGAGGAGAAGGGTGGGAAGGGTTCCGAGGCCTTCCGTGACCCCTGGGGGATGGATCTTAAGGGAGCTGTCGTGCTGGAGCCCACGGAACTTCGCATATGCAACCTTCAGTTCGGTAGCGTAGAGTTCGAAGCAGAGGTTGGGGGCGAGGAGATGCACGGTGCCACCTACGACGGGGATAAGAACGCCATCCTGAGGTGCTCTAAGCTCATCCAGGACCTATGCGAGCTCCCCTTCTTGGGAGGATCGGGGATAACGGTGGGCAGGATAGAGGGCGGCAGGGACCCACAGGTGATCCCGGATTCCTGTAAGTTTACTGCCGATATCCCAGTTCCTCCGGGAGTTAAGGTGGAGGAAGCTTTGGACGAGGTCCTTGCGACCTTGGACAGGTACGGGGCCGAGTACACCTTGCTGAGCGTGGACGAACCTACCGAGACCTCGCCGGATTCCCAAGTGGCGCAGGACCTGCTCAGGGCTGCGACAGAAACTTTGAAGAGGCCCGTATCCTTCGGGGTCATGTCGGCGTGGACAGACGCTGCGAACCTCTCCAAGAAAGGGATGCCCACCGTGGTGTTCGGAGCAGGTTCACTGGCCCTGTGCCACACGAAGAGGGAAAACATCCGCCTCCGGGAGCTTTCGGCACTATCGGAGATCTTGATAAGATTTTTGGAAGGAAGGTATTAGCTCACCCCATACCTTTCGTAGAACTCCCTCCTCCACTCGGCGAATTCTCCCCTCAGTATCGCCTCCCTCATATTTCGCATGAGTTCGCAAAAGAAGTAGACGTTATGGAGGGTTGTCAGGCGAAGGCCCAGGATCTCCTCGGCCTGGAACAGGTGGCGTATGTAGGCCCTCGTGTAGCGCCGGCAGACGGGGCAGGAACAATCCGGATCTAAGGGGGAGAAGTCCCCAGCGTAAGGAGAGTTCTTCACCACGAGCTTCCCCTTCCACGTGAAGGCCGTGCCGTTCCTGCCGTACCTCGTGGGCACCACACAATCGAACATGTCCACCCCCCTGGCCACCCCTTCCACTATGTCCTCGGGAAGGCCCATCCCTAAAAGGTGTCTGGGCCTTTCCTCCGGAAGGGTGGACGTCGCCACCTCCACCATCTCCCACGTGAGGGGCTTGGGTTCCCCCAGGGAGAGGCCTCCTATCCCGTATCCAGGAAATCCCATATCGGAGAGAACCTCAGCGCTTTCCCTCCTGAGCTCGTGTCGGACTCCACCTTGAACTATCCCGAAGAGCGCTGGACCTCCCCCGAGCTTCTCATGATGCCTCAAACTCCTCTCCGCCCAGAGGAGGGTCCTCCTGTGGGCTGCCTCAGCTTCCGCCTCGGAGCAGGGGTAAGGGGCAGGTTGGTCCAGAGGCATTATGATGTCGGCCATAAGCTTATGTTCTACCTCTATCACCCTCTCGGGGGTGAAGGTGTGGTAGGAGCCGTCTATGTGGGATTGGAACCTGACCCCTTCGTCCGTCACCTTGCGGAGGGGGGCGAGGCTGAAGACCTGATATCCTCCGCTGTCGGTGAGGATGGGCCTTTCCCATCCCATAAACCTATGGAGACCACCTGCTTGCTCTATAAGCTCCGCTCCCGGCCTGAGGTAGAGATGGTACGCGTTCGCCAGCACCATCTGGACCCGGGCCCCTTCGAGCTCCTCCTGGGATAGGGCCTTTACGGTCCCCTGGGTTCCCACGGGCATGAACGTCGGGGTTTCGACCTCACCGTGTGGGGTGACCAGGAGCCCGGCCCTCGCCCCGCCGTCCCGTGCCAAGATGTGAAATTCTACCATCAGTCAGAACGATATCATCCACCTGCCGAGGTTGGACGAGAGGAGCCCGACCGTCCCCCGCACGACCGGGAAGACCATCTGGTCGAAGAGCAACACGGCGATGAGGATAAGGGGGCCGTACCTCTCGAGCTGGGCGAAGCGGTAGGCGGACCACGGAGGAAGGAGGCCGACCAGCACCTTCTCCCCGTCCAAGGGGTGGACGGGGAGGAGGTTGAAGAAGGCAAGGATCAAATTTATGTGCATCCCGAAGTAGAGCAGGTAGAGCAGAGGATCTGGGAGCCATATCCCCGCCAGGAGCCTCATCAGGCGGGTCAGGAAGAAGGCTGTCAGGATGTTCGCCCCTGGACCGGCCAAGGATATCCATATCATGTCCCTCTTGGGGTTGCGGAGGTTGTACGGGTCCACCGGGACAGGTCTGGCCCAGCCGAAGTGCACCAGGAAGAGCATTATGGTCCCCAATATGTCTAAATGTGCCAAAGGGTTAAATGTTAACCTTCCTGCCCTCTTGGCGGTCGGGTCACCGAAGGCGTACGCCGTCCAGCCGTGGGCAACCTCGTGCACGGTGATGGCTAAGAGTATCCCGGGAGCGGAGAGGGCGAAACGTGCTATGGAGTTCACCTTCCTCCTCCCGATCACTGGAAGGGCACAACGTTGTTCGTCATTCCGGTGAAATAATCCACCACCAGCCACATCCCAGCGACGGCCACGTGGCCCACCACGAGCCCCAAGAAGAACGGCCGGAGCTTCCTGTACAACCTCGGCCCCCCGTACTTCAAGATGGCGGACTTAAAAAGCCACGCTAAGAATATGCTGAACCATGTCTTTATCAAAGGTAGTGTATTTCCCACAGGGAAGCCGAGAGGGTGTATGGGCCACCAGAGGAACCTGTGGTTCATAAACATCAATAAGCCCATAACCCCCGCCCCTATCCCTGCGAAGGTCCACCTCCTCAGGTCCACCGATGCTGGGTTGAGGAGGATATGGCCCATAAAATCTTCGTAGGGGACCCTCGGACATCCTCCGAAGTACCAGGGGTGTAGGTTGATCCCTCCGTACTTGTACCCCAACTTCAAAGTTATCCACACCGAACCCGCTATGCTGACCAATATGGCGGCAAAGATCCCCCATAGGAGGGGCCTCTTCCTCATCTGGGCGGTATCTGCTAACTTAAGCCCGTTCGCCACGGAGGACATGACAAAAGTCTTTATGTCCGCCGACCATGCGAAAGTGGTGGCGAGCGCAGCCAATCCTGTAGGCCCCAGAGCATCGCTCCCCACACCGTATGTCAGGAACAACTGCGGGATCAAAGGGGCCTTGGCGAAGGCGACCCCGCCCTCGGCCACTATCCTCGTCAACCCTAAGAAGAGGCAGAAGGCTGCGAACAGGAATATAAGGGTAAAGTACCACCTCAGCCCCGCCATCTCGAGCCAGAGCACTATGACCAGGACCCCTAAGGCTATACTTAAGATGGCCGTTCTGTAGGACATCATCTCTTCGGAATCGTCCACATCTGGGTCGCCCCTGAAGGCCTTCCTAAACACCCCCTTCAGATGTCCCCTGGCTATCCAGAGGCCGTAGATTACGAGCACGATCATAGCGCCCATGGCCTGGTACGAGACGCTGGGAGAGCTTGCGCAGTACGGCTCCCTCGGCCCTATGCTCCATCCTACCATCCTCATGATGCCGGTCTGTACGTTCCCCAGGACGCTGAAGAACCATAGGCTGAAAGCTATGTTGAGGTTGACGAGATATGCAAATCCTATTATCGGGAATATCACCTTGATGTCCAACTGCGTGGTCCTGCGGAGGATGGGAAGGTACCATGCCGTCTTGATGGGAGGGACGAAGTTGTAGTAGTTGTGCAATCCGTTCCACGTGCCTATCAGGAAGGGTATTGCGAAGCCCAACCACATCAGCTTGTTCCTGAAGAAGGAGTTGAACATCGAGCTTTTGTCCTGCTCCATCATCTCTAAGGGAAGTTGCACCAAGGGGAAGAGCAACCTCTCCCTTTCCACCCACTGTCTCCGGAGGATCACCATCATGGATATCATCACCAAGTAGACCGCCAGAAGCAGGGGAAGCCATGCAAGCAGGGGCCTTATCCAGGCCATCCACGGGATAGGGTCGCCCTTGGGAATGCCCTCGTAGAAGTACTTCACAGTGACCTCGGGGTCATCGGGGAAGAGCCAGTCAGGAAGGTAGGGCCAGATCATATCCTTCCATTCGTTCTCAGGGGTCGCATAATAGAACGCCCCCGAAAGGGTGGGAAGCAAGTTGGCCGTAAGGCCCATCGTGGGGATGGAGCAGGCAACTATCATCATAATGTACATCGCCACCAATTCCTCGTACGAAAATCCCCACGACCTCCTTACGAGCTTCAACATGGGGTTGACGACCAAAGTCAGGATCAAGAGCATCAACATCGCAGCGGGGGTGGCGAAGTTCTCGGCCATCTCCGAGCCCTTGATCATCAACACCCCGTAAGGGGCGAAGATGCTTATGAAGAAGGACAGACAAACCCCTACCACGAACGCCCTTAACGTGAGGCCCGACTTCATCTTGCCTCCACAAGAACAAAAGTCCCAAGGGAGTCTTTAAGTTTAAGGGACAGCTTCCCTGCCTTCGCCCTCACCTCCTCCTCGACCTCCACGACCCCAGGTCCGACGTCCCTTTCGTACAGCACTTTCCTCCCGTGCTCTAAGGCCAGCTTCCCGAAGCCCGGCAAGGCTATCCTCCCCTTCAAAGTTACGATCTCCCCCCTCCGGCGTATCTCGGGCCTTTCGAGCACGAGGAAGCTCGGCCTCGCTTCCTTCAGACCTTCCACCTGGCCCCTGTCTATACCCAGGTAGGCTGCCATGTAAAGCTTAAATTCGCAGGTCTCCCCCGGCCCGAGGCTCACCGTCCCGCCAGGTGTGGTCCAGCCCTCGGGCCCGCCGCAGTATGTGAGGGAAGGCTCTACGACGTACCCGTTGGTGGTCATAAATATCCCCATCTTCATCTGCCCCGTCCCTTTCCCTATCCTCACCGGGCTCGCCACGAAGAACACGGCTTCTTTATATTTTTCGTCCCCAACAGCACACCAGTCCGCCGGGACGTAAACGAATATGTGGTAGTTACTGTCCAACGGCCTGTAGTCCGTGGCCTCCTTCAAGGGCCATTCCAGCCAGCAGGGAGGCTCCACCCCCCTCTCCAACACCGAGGGCCAGTTTGTATAATAAAGCCTGCAACTGTCCCCGGGGGCGTAGAAGTAATCCCCCTGGTCCCAACCTCCCCCCACTCCTATCCTCCCGTGGACTGCGAGCATGAACCTCGCTTCTTGCTCCCCGAAGTTCTCTATCCTGTAACGCATCTCAAGCACGCTCGTGCCCCGGTATCCCACCATCGTCTTCTCGAACCTGAGCCTACACCTCCTGCCCGTGGCCGGGTCCGAGTAGGATATCTCGGCCCTCCCCTCGAACTTGACCGAATCTTCGCCCTGGACGAGCCTTATATCCCAGGGCACCCTCCACAGCAGCCCCTTCCTGTCCTCTGGGTCCTCCCCGCTTGTGGAAGGGATGCAGTCTATTATCCCGCCGAAGTAGTGGAAGTGCTCCTTGTCCTCGAGGAGCTTCTCGGGCATCACGAACTCCTCGTGGCCGGAGAGCTTGAAGAAATAGGAAAGGGGAAGCCTGGCCTGCCTGTAAGCTAAGACAGCCCTGTAGAGGTCGTTCTCCATTACGACCACCGGCTGGCCCTCCCTTTCCTCCTCAGAGATCGTGATGGCCCAAGATGCCATGGGAAGGGCCAAGACGCATAAAGCGAGCCTCATCATCTTAATCTCCTTTCTTGAAAGTCCCCGAAAGGAAAGAGCCTTCCTCGCTATGTTCGTACGCTCCTATGTCCGGCCTCTCGCCCCAGTAGTAAAGTCCGACCCCCTCCCCATCCTTCCACTTGATGGGCCTGTCCACCTTTATGAGGTCGTCCTCGTAGTCGACCTCCACGACCCTGAGCGGACCGCTGTCTCCTATCCTTATCAAGCTCCCCTGAGGTTCGTCGAACCCACCGGAGAACCATTCCACATCTGGGACCTCCCCGACGAATCCGTCCGTGAACCAGCTTGCATCCTCGACCTTTACGACCTCGCCTTCGCCCGCCCCGACCGTCGTGGTCAGGAACCCTCCGGCATCTATACAAGGAGACCCTTCCCTGAGCTTGCACGCATCCGCCCTGGGGTCGGGTTCGAAGTGGGGATTCAACCCCTTCAGGACGAGGGGCTCGAACGGCCCCACGAAAAGAGGGTCCTCTGAGATGTCACTAGCACCCTTCCCCTCCCAGTCTGGGTAGATGCAGTTGTGGCTGAAGACGAAGTTCTGCACCTTCGGCTCGAAGACCATGCGTTCGGATTTGTAGAAGATGTTGTTGAGGAAGACCAGCCTTTCGGGCGACTCGGAGCCGATGCCCCGCTTGCAATATGCGAAGGTGTTGTGGAAGATGCGCACATCCGTGCACTTCGCCAATGCCCTTACGCCAGGGTTGTTCGTGGTTCCACCTATGCGCCGCATCACGTTGCCGTAAATCAGAACATGGGCAGGGTTGCCAGGTTCGTATCCCTCCTCCCTGTCCGAAAGGTGGATTCCAGCACCTCCTCCGCCGTCAACTTCCTCCAGCCCCTCCATGTAGTTGTGCCTTATCACGGCATATTCCACGTTGGCGCACCAGATGGGCGTCTTGGCGCGATAGCCTTTTGCGGGGCGAAACACGTTCCACTGGGCGATAATGTAACGAGACCTGTTGTCCTCCCCGTCCTTGTCCAGGTTCTGACCGAGGTAGAGGGCGGTGTATAGGAAGCCTTCGAACACGTTCTTCTCGGCGATCCCGTACCAGAACTTCCTCTTGAAAGAGATGGCTTGGTGGTGCCTTCCGAAGACGTAGTTGTGATGGACGTACGCATACATACCGTAGTTAAGGCTGATCCCGTAGTCCTGGTCGCGGGGGAGTTCCTTCGTGTCAATGAACTGGTTCTCGTAAAACTCAAAGTGATGGGTTAGCGACAAGTTCCCTGAATGCCCCCACACCGTTATCCCGTTGGCTCCGTTGCCCTCGAAGATGCACCTTCGGATCTTTATATAAGATGCGGGATCGCCGATGGCGACCGCTGTGTTGCGGGTGTATCCAAGGAACCTTATCCCTTCGATGACGATGTGGTGACTTCCCGTCAGGTCGAAAGCGCATGTCCCTTCCCTGAATATGACCTTTCCGGGTTCGGCCGCCTTCACCACGATCGGGGCGTCCCTCGTTCCGTCGTTCGCGAATCTGACGCCATTCACCACTCCATAATCGCCGGGCTCGATTACAAGGGTATCCCCAGCCCTGAGCCTGCTACAGGCATAATGTATCGTCCGCCAGGGGAGCGATTTCGTCCCCGGGTTGGCGTCGTCGCCCCTTGGGGACATGTAGAAAGTTCTGCCGGCGGACCGGACGGAGGTCGAGATCAGCAACACTATACAAGACTGCACGGCCAAGAGCATCAACAAACTTTTCATGGCCACCTCCCGTCTTAGCTTCCGACGTCCGACTTCATCAAAGCTTTCCGCCAATATCCGCACACAAGCGGTGCGACGGTGTTGTGACCTGTGACCCTGTCCTTGACCACGAGCGTGGTCAAAGGTGCCTCGGAGAACTTGGAGAACAATATGTCGTGTCCCATGCACAGCCCCACGACGATGTTAAGTTCCGTCCCTGCCTGGTTGAGCACCATAGCCTGTCCGACGGGGTTGCATCCGCCTTCTACCGTGCATGCGACGCTGACGACCTCGAAGCCTTGGCTCTCCAATATGCGACAAAGAGCCCTCGTCTCCTCCTTCAGACCAGCGCAGAATGCGACGCCCAGTCTGCGGAAGCCCATCCTTTTGGCGAACTCCATCAACTCCATCACACGGGGCCACCTGCGGTAGCCGTCCTTGGCAACGGACTCCGCCACCTCGGCCACCTTCAGCACTTGCTGGTCGGTCGTGCGTATCTGCTGAGCCCTGTCAAGCCCGTCCCTTGCGTGGCGTCTGGGACAGAACTGTGGCGTTCGGTTTATGTCCCCCTCGCATGCGTTCGCACTGCACTCGACACATTTTATCATGACGACGCCTCCTTCCCCAAAAGCTTCCGAAGTTCCTCCGCTGCCCTGCGGGCGAACTCCTCCCGAGGGAGGAGCTTGGATTTGGGTTCGTTCAAAACGACGTAACCTTCAAACCCGATCTCCTTCAACCCCCTGAAAACCGATCCGTAATCCAGCCCACGAGGGTCCCCCAAAAGGCAACGTGTGTAGTAGAACCCTTCTTCCTCCATCACATCGGGTTCATCCGGCTCGGCAGGTCGAACATTTTGAACAGAGAGCTGACGGATGTGCCCGCCCAGCCGCTTCACAGCCTCCTCACCGTAATCCTGCCTTGCGACGAAGAAGTTGGCGGGGTCGTATTGCAGGCCGAAGTTGTCACGCCCTATCCTCGCTATCGCATCGAGGCAGGAGTCAACCGTCTCGAAAGGACCTCCCGTGTGGGTCTGGACGATTAGGGTCATCCGATGGGGTTCGAGCAGGTCGCACGCCTCCCTGAGCCATCCCGCCTCACCAACCCATACCTTCAGCACGTCGCACCGGAGCATCTCGGCGAGCGGGATGAACTTCTCCAGACCCTTCAAACCCTCCTCGTCCGCACTTATCCCGGGCGGCATGCAGCATGAGACCCCTATCCCCAGTTCGTCCGCCACCCTTCGGAACCCCTCCACCTCTTCGAGGGTCGTGTCGGCCGTGATCTGCGTCGCACGCAACTCCACGGCATCGTAGCCGCACATCCGTGCGAACCTCAAGAATTCGGGCACGCTCGTCTCGCAATAGCGATATCGAACCTCGATGAGCCTGCCCGAAAGCGAAAGGCGCATCATCCCTCACCCCCTCGAGATTCCCAGAACCTTCAAGGCATTTTCCCCGAGTATCTTCCTCTTGAAATCCTCGGAGATGTTCAAGTCCGATATCGCCTTCAGGGACGATTCGAAATCCGAAAACGGATAATCCGTCGCAAAGAGAAGTTTATGTTCCTGTCCGTAGGATGCGAAGGCGTCCCATGGGAAGTGGTGATACAGGTCGGTGTAGACCGACAAGTCCATGTAAACGTTCTCATGCCTACAACAGACCGACCACGCATCCCAGAACCAAGGACAGGCGCAATGCCCCATGATGATGACCAGATCGGGGTAACGAAGCGCAAGCTCGTCTACGAGCATGGGATGACCGAACTTTGCTATCGAGCCTTGGGTCGACAGCTGATGCCCGGTGTGCAGCCAGACCGGCACGCCCAATTCGAGCGCCTCCTCCCAGAGGGGGTTGAACCTATCATCGTTCGGCGCAAACCTCTGCACGGGCGGCGCAAGCTTCAGCCCCCTCAACCCCAATTCGCGGACAGCTCTTTCAAGCTCCCGAACGGCAGCATCGCCGAGGTTGGGATCAACGCTGGCAAAGCCTATGAACCTGTCGGGATGCTCGCCTACCATCCGAGCGACGGAGTCGTTCGTGACCATGACTATCCCCAAAGCTGAGGTCAAGTCCATCGCCACTACGACGCCCTTCTCGATCCCCGCTTCGTCCATCTCCCCGATGACATCTTCCAGCGTCCGTCCCCGTATGTCCCGTTCCATTTGATTACGGACATTCGGGCGGAAGAACCGCTCCACGACGGTGGCCAAATTCGGGATGTATTCGGCATCCCTGACCAAGGGATGCATGTGAAAGTCAACAACCATCTTCCTCCAAAGCCATCCGCACGGCAGCTTCGGCGTGGAGACGGGTGGTGTCGAAGACGGGGACGGAGATGTCCTCGGGCTTCAGGAGGAGGGTTATCTCAGTGCAGCCGAGTATTATCCCTTCAGCGCCCCTTTGGGTAAGCCCTTCGACGATCTCTAAGTAGGCGGTGCGAGACCCTTCTGCTATCACCCCTCTGCAGAGCTCTTCGTAGATGACCCGATGGACGACGTTCCTACCCCTTTCGTCCGGCAGGAGTACCTCAAGCCCGAACTTCTCCTCGAGCCTTTTCCTGTAGAAGTCCCTCTCCATCACGAACTTCGTGCCAAGAAGCCCGACCCTCTTAAGGCCTCTTCCCTTTATCGCATCGCCCGTGACATCCGCTATGTGCAAAAGTGGGAGGCCTGTTCCCTTTTGAACGGCATCTGCGCCGATGTGCATAGTGTTCGAACAGATCAGGATGAAATCGGCCCCAGCAGCCTTCAGGGCCTCAGCGGCTTCCACAAGCAGCTTCGTCGCTTCCTCCCATCTTTCCTCATGGTGTATCCTCTCCACCTCGCCGAAGTCCAGGCTGTAGAGGACGACCCTGGCACAATGCGAGCCGCCCGTCCTTTGAGAGGTCAGCTCGTTGAGGAGCCGGTAATATTCGACGGTCGAAGTCCAGCTCACACCTCCGATGAGCCCGATGGTCTTCATCCCTCACCCTCCTTGCGAAGGCGAACGTAATCCATCCCCTCCAACCTCTGGAAGAACTCGAGCAGGCGAACGCCTTCTACTTCCATTTCGCATTCCACCAGTTCCTCTATCTCGGCCACATTCCTCCTCCCATCGGCCCAGTAGAGCGCCCTTGTAGCAACCCCACCCTTTATGTTGTCCCGCTCGCACATCTTGTTCCATCCGTCCCTCTCCTCGTCGGGTATCCTCGTCCCCAGGAACTCCCCTACGACCTTACGTACTGGGACGAACCGAGATGCCCTCTCCTTGTATGAGTCCCTTCTGCGGAGCGGCTTCCTTGCGGGCACGCCGAGCATGCCTGCGCCCTTGCGGAACGCCTCCTTCACGCCGTCATCGAGCATTCCCTTGAGCGCCTTCAACTCCTTCTGAACCTTCCTCTTACCTGTGCGCACCAACCTCAAGACCGAATCCAGAGCCGTCCCATACCTGAGCCGAGCGTATTCCAGCCTCCTCCAGAGCCATCTTAGGTCCTTCCCCTCGTTCACCGCCCTCCTCGCATCGTCCATCATCGCACGGTGCGCATCAAATAGAACTTCCCTTGCAAGCCACGAGGCCTCCTTCGCTCCGGCGTTTGCGACGAAATAGACGTATGCCGCCACCGCCTCTCCGATCCACTTCA